>DATLPT010000173.1:0-6011 GCA_035535635.1 Lapillicoccus sp.
GGCGGCGTCGGCCGCGGCGAGCTGCTCGTCGAGGGTGTCGGCGAGCGAGGACACCCCGGCCGACGTCGCCGCCGTCATGCCGACGCCGCCTCGTACGCGGGAAGCGTGAGGAAGTCGACGTAGTCGTCGGCCAGGGCGACCTGCTCGAGCACGGTGAACGCGGTGTCGAAGTTGCTCCGCGCGTACTTCTCGCCAAGTTCCTGCTCGAGCTTCGACCGCTCCTGGGCCATGACCTCGCGGACCAGCTCCTTGGTGATCGGGGTCCCGTCGTCGAGCGTCGAGCCGTTGTGCACCCACTGCCAGATCTGGGAGCGAGAGATCTCGGCGGTGGCGGCGTCCTCCATGAGGTTGTGGATGCCGACGGCGCCGAGCCCGCCGAGCCACGCCTCGAGGTAACGGGCGCCGATATCGACGTTGCTCTCCAGGCCCTGGCGGGTGATCTGGCCGTCGGCTGAGGCGATGTTCAGCAGGTCCTCGGCGGTGACGTTGACGTCGTCGCGGAGGACGTCTAGCTGGTTGGGCTTGTCGCCGAGGACGGTGTCGAAAACCTCCTGGCAGACCGGGACGAGGTCAGGGTGGGCCACCCACGAGCCGTCGAAGCCCTGGCCGGCCTCCCGCTGCTTGTCCTCCCGGACCTTGGCGAAGGCCCGCTTGTTGGCCTCCTTGTCCTTGCGGCTCGGGATGAAGGCCGCCATCCCGCCGATGGCGAAGGCACCGCGCCGGTGGCAGGTCTTGACGAGCAGCTCGGCGTAGGCCCGCATGAAGGGCGTGGGCATGCCGATGGTCCCGCGGTCGGGCAGAACGAACTCCGGTCCGCTGTCGCGGAAGTACTTGATGATGCTGAACAGGTAGTCCCAGCGGCCGGCGTTGAGGCCCGACGCGTGGTCGCGCAGCTCGTAGAGGATCTCGTCCATCTCGAACGCGGCGGGAATGGTTTCGATGAGGACGGTGGCTCGGATCGTGCCGTACGTGATGCCTAGCCGCTCCTCTGCGAACGTGAACACGTCGTTCCAGAGCCGGGCCTCGAGGTGGCTCTCGGTCTTGGGCAGGTAGAAGTACGGCCCGCTGCCCCGGTCGAGCAGCTCTTGCGCGTTGTGGAAGAAGTACAGGCCGAAGTCGACCAGCGCGCCGACGACCGGGGCGCCGTCGACGAGGAGGCACTTCTCGTCGAAGTGCCAGCCGCGGGGGCGCACGACGATGGTGGCGAGGCGCTGGTCGGTCCGCAACGCGTACTCCTTGCCCTTCTCGTTCGTGAAGGTGATGGTCTGCCGGATCGCGTCGCGCAGGCTGACTTGGCCGCCGATCACGTTTCGCCAGTGCGGCGTACTGGCGTCCTCCAGGTCGGCCAGCCACACTCGGGCACCCGAGTTGAGGGCGTTGATCGTCATCTTCCGGTCGGTCGGCCCGGTCATCTCGACGCGACGGTCGACGAGGTCCTCCGGCGCGGGCGCGACCCGCCAGTCGCCGTCGCGGATCTCCTTGGTCTCCGCCAGGAAGTCGAGCTTGCCGGTTCGCGCCACGCCGTCGCGGCGGGTCTTGCGGGCGGCGAGCAGCTCGTCACGGCGCGCGCCGAACTGGCGCTGCAGCGCGGCGACGAAGTCCAGAGCCTCCTCGGTGAGGATGTCCTCCTGTCCGTCAACGGGCGCGCCCGTCACCTCGACGCTGGACTCAGCGGGCACTGGTGGCTCCTTCCATGGCGGCGTCCGGTTGGTTTCCGGGCACGGTCTCCTCGGTCGGCGGAGTGGCCTCGGCGGCGGCCGGGGTCGCGTTTCCCTGCCGGGTCGCGGCTTCGCGGACCGCGTGGGCCACCGCGGGGGCGACCGCCGGGTCGAAGACCGACGGGACGATGTAGCTGCTGTTGAGCTCGGCCTCGTGGACGCAGCCGGCGATGGCGCTCGCCGCGGCCAGCATGACCTCCTGGGTGATCTCGTGAGCGCCGGCGTCGAGCATGCCGCGGAAAAAGCCGGGAAACGCCAGGACGTTGTTGATCTGGTTCGGGAAGTCGGAGCGGCCGGTCGCGACCACGGCGGCCGTCTTGCCGGCCTCCAGCGGGTCGACCTCGGGATCGGGATTGGCCAACGCGAAGACGATCGCGTCGGGCGCCATGGTGGCGACGTCGTCACCGGTCAACAACCGCGGCGCGGAGACGCCGATGAAGACGTCGGCGCCGGCCAGGACCTCGGACAAGGTACCGGTCTGACCGTCCGGGTTGGTGTTCTGGGCGATCCAGCGGCGGGCCGGCTCCTGGTGCTCCTGGTCGGAGTGGAGAGCGCCCTTGCGGTCGCACGCGACGATGTGCCCCACGCCCTGGGCGTGCAGCAGCGTGATGATGGCGTGCCCGGCCGCACCGACGCCGCTGATGACGACGCGCACATCCTCGATCCGCTTGCCGACGACCTTGAGCGCGTTGGTGAGGGCGGCGAGAACGACGATGGCGGTGCCGTGCTGGTCGTCGTGGAAGACGGGGATGTCCAGCTCCGCGCGAAGGCGCTCCTCGATCTCGAAGCAGCGCGGGGCGGCGATGTCCTCGAGGTTGATCCCGCCGTAGACCGGGGCGATGAGCTTGACGGTGCGGATGATCTCCTCGGTGTCCTGAGTGTCGAGGCACACCGGCCAGGCGCTGACGCCGGCGAACTGCTTGAACAGGGCGGCCTTGCCCTCCATCACCGGCAGCGCGGCCGCGGGGCCGATGTTGCCGAGGCCCAGGACCGCGGAGCCGTCGGTCACCACCGCGACGGTGTTGCGCTTGATGGTGAGCCGACGGACGTCCTCAGGGTTCTTGGCGATCGCCAGGCAGACCCGGGCGACGCCCGGGGTGTAGGCCCGAGACAGGTCGTCGCGGTTCTTGAGCGGCACGCGCGGGTTGACCTCGAGCTTCCCGCCGAGGTGCATGAGGAAGGTCCGGTCGCTGACCTTGCGTACCGTGACGCCGGGAACCTGGGCCAGCTCGTCGACGATGGCGTCGGCGTGCTCGGCGTCGGACGCGTTGCACGTGACGTCGACGACGAGCCGGTCCGCGTGGGACTCCACGACGTCGAGCGCCGTCAGCGCTCCGTTGGCACTGCTCACCGCGGCGACCAGGCCGCTGGTGGCTCCCGAGGCGGACGGGGTCTCTACACGAACCGTGATCGCATAGCCGGGACTTGGTGTCGCCATCGCTGCTCCCTTGCACCGAATTTTCGTAATGCGGATAGTATTGTCTGTCTAGCGGAATTTCAACTCTTTGTTGATATACGCCGGGCGGCCGCGCGACGCACGACCTAGCATTTCGGCATACGGAAACTTTGGGAAGCAGCCCTCGAGGAGGACGCGATGACGGCGGCAGCTGCGGCCGGCGCGGGCCGGGACGCCCGAGTGGTGGACAAGGGTGCGACGCGCTCCGGGACGGTGCAGTCCATCGAGCGCGCCTTCGGGCTGCTCGAGACGATGGCCGACCACGGCGGGATGATGGGCCTGTCCCAGCTGGCCGCCGAGTCCGGGCTCCCGCTGCCGACCATCCACAGGCTGTTGCGTACCCTCGTCGACCTGGGGTACCTGCGACAGGACGCCGGCCGTCAGTACGTGCTGGCCCCGCGGCTGATCCGGCTGGGCGAGAGCTCGGGGGCGATGCTCAGCGTCTGGGCCAAGCCCCACCTCGACCACCTGGTCGCCGAGCTCGGCGAGTCGGCCAACCTCGCGATGCTCGACGGCGACCAGATCGTCTACGTCGCGCAGGCCCAATCGCGCCGGGCCATGCGGATGTTCACCGAGGTCGGCCGACGGGTGCTGCCGCACTGCACGGCGGTCGGCAAGGCGATCCTGGCGCAGATGCCCGAGGAGCAGGTGCACGACCTGCTGCGCCGGACCGGGATGCCGGAGCACACCGAGCACACCATCACCGACCCGGATGCGTTCGCCAAGGCCCTCATCTGGGTTGACGAGCACGGCTACGCGATCGACGACGAGGAGCAGGAGCACGGGGTGCGGTGTGTCGCGGTCGCCGTTCCCGACGCGCCGACACGGCTGGGCCTGTCGGTGAGCGGCCCAGCCACCCGAATGACGCCGGCCGTCATCGAGCGGACGGTGCCGATCCTCCGCGCCGCGGCCGCCGACCTGTCCCACGACCTCGCCTGATCCGGCCGCCTTTCCGCTTCCAGGCTCATGTTCTGGTGAGTTTTCACGCCCTGGAACCGTCCGAAGTGGCAACAACGTGAGCCTGGAAGATGTCTACATCTGTTCGGGTGAGTCCACTCCGAGCAGGCCCAGGCCCTCGACGAGCACGGCCAGGGTCAGCGCGCACAGCGCCAGCCGGGACTCGCGCAGCTCGTCGGTCTCCGCCTTGAGCACCGGATGGTGCTCGTAGAACGTCGAGAACGCCTGCGCCAGGTCGAAGAGGTATGCGGCGAGCCGGTGCGGTTCCAGCGCATCACCCACGTGGGCGACCACCGACCCGAACTCCAGGAGAGCGAGGGCGAGCCCGCGTTCGCCGGCGTCCGCGATCACGACTCGACGGCGCTCGCCGCCTGCGCCCTCGGTCGCGGGGCCGAGACCCGCGTTCCGGAAGATCGAGCGGACCCGCGCCGCCGCATACTGCAGATAGGGGCCGGTGTTGCCGGTGAGCGAGACCATCCGGTCGAGGTCGAAGACGTACTCGCTGTCGTGGGCGACGGACAGGTCGGCGTACTTGACCGCCCCGATCCCGATCTGGGGCGCGATGGCGGCGCGAACCTCCTCAGGCAGGTCGGGACGCGCCTGGTCGAGGACGCCGCGCGCGGCCGCGATCGCCTCGTCGAGCAGTCCGGTCAACCGCGGGGTCTCTCCCGACCGGGTGCGCAGCAGCTTCCGGTCCCTGCCGAGGACATTGCCGATGTGGACGTGGATCACCCGGACGTCGTCGGGAAGCCAGCCGGCGAGCCGCGCGGTCTCCCAGACCATCTGGAAGTGCAACGCCTGCGTGGCCCCGACGACGTAGACGATGCGGCTGCCGTGCAGCTGGTTCGCGCGGTACCGGATGGTGGCGAGGTCGGTGACGCCGTATCCGTAGCCGCCGTCGGACTTGCGGATGATGAGGGGGACGGGCTTGCCCTCCCGGCCGGTGTACCCGTCGAGGAAGACGCAGAGGGCACCGTCGCTGATCCTCGCGATGCCCTTCGCCTCGAGCTCGTCGCAGATCGCGGCCAGCTCGGCGTTGTAGCGGGACTCCGGCGCAAGATCGGCCTCCGTCAACGTGACACCGAGGATGCGGTAGGCGCGGTCGAGGTAGTGCTTCGAGAGCTCGACGACCTCCGCCCACAGTCGCAGGGTGTCGCCGTCGCCGGCCTGGAGCGCGACCACCCGCGCCCGGGCCCGGGCGGCGAAGGCGGGATCGCGGTCGAAGTCGGCCCGGGCCGCCTGGTAGAAGCCATTCGGGTTCGACTCGAGCAGGGCGGCCTCCTCGGAACGCTCGCCCACGTCGAGGAGGTGCTCGATGAGCATCCCGAACGGCGTACCCCAGTCGCCGATGTGGTTCTGGCGGATGACATCGTGGCCCAGTCTCTCCAGGGTGCGGGCCAGCGCGTCGCCGACCACCGTGGTCCGCAAGTGGCCGACATGCATCTCCTTGGCCAGGTTGGGTGATGAGTAGTCGATGGGGATGTGCTGGCGGGGTTGGACCGGTATGCCGAGGCGGGCGTCGGCGGCCATGGTCGCGACCGCGGTCGCCAGCCACCGGTCGGACAGGGTGATGTTGAGAAACCCCGGACCGCTCACCTCCACCGACTCCGCGATCCCGTCGAGGTCGAGCTGCGCCGTCACCATGGCCGCCACTTCCCGTGGCGGCATACCGACCTTCTTGGCCAGGGCGAGCGGCGCGTTGGCCTGCAGGTCGGCGAACTGGGAGGGCCGCAGCACCGGATCGGCGTGCCGCAGCTCCGGGTAGTCCTCGCCAAAGGCCGCGGCGATGGCCGCGGTGACCCGGGGCGCGAGGACGTCGTGGGGAGACGGCATGTCCACAAGGCTATGGGTGACCCACCCATTCGGAGGATTTCGAGATC
>DATLPT010000174.1:0-15609 GCA_035535635.1 Lapillicoccus sp.
CCCGACCGTCACGGTCGGGCCCGTCTGTGGTGGTCGAACAGCGTGACGTGGCACCGCATGGTGGAGGTGGCGGGAATTGAACCCGCGTCCGATGACGAGAGACCAGGACTTCTCCGGGCGCAGTGCGCTGAGGAGTTTCTCGGCCCCGGAGCTCGCGCGCACACGTTCTCCGACAGGCCCAGCCGAGTAGATGTCCCCCGCAGCCCCTCGGCATGACTGCGCGGTGAGTTCCCTAGCTGACGCCAGGCTCTGAGACGGGAACTAGCTCAGGCTGACGAGCTTCGTGGCTCGCTCAGGCGGCGAGGGCGAAGCTGGTGCTCTTGGACTTGGCACCTATTGGTTTGCACGGAGCGTTATCGAGATAACCGTGCCTCCTCGGCCCGCTTCCCCTGGTGAGACGACCACCGTCGAAACCGATCACCCCCGTGTGGGGGCACCTACGTCACGCTGTTCAGTTGTCAAGAGATCTCAGTATGCCGGTCAACGCCGGGGCGACCAACCGGATTCCCGGCCGTGCGAGGCACAATCCCGATATGCCTCCAGCCGCTCGTGTCGCCCCCGGACCAGGCCAGGAGTCGGCGTGGGACTACCCCCGGCCGCCTCGCGTCGAGCCGAGTGAGGAGGAGGTCGAGGTGATCCTGGGCGGCGAGGTCATCGCCCGCACCCGACACTACCTGCGGGTGCTCGAGACCAGCCACCCGCCGGTGTACTACCTGCCGTTCGCGTCGTTCACGTGGGGCGCGGTAGTGCCGGTCGAGGGGACGACGTTCTGCGAGTTCAAGGGGACGGCCTCCTACTTCGATCTCGTCGGCGGCGGTCGGCGCGCTCGGCGGGCGGCCTGGACCTACGAGCGGCCGGCCGCGGGGTTCGAGGCGATCCAGGCCTACCTGGCCGTGATGCCGGGGCTGGTGGACCGGTGCACCGTCGACGGCGACGTCGTCGTGCCGCAGGAGGGCGGGTTCTACGGCGGCTGGATCACGTCGCGCGTCGTGGGACCCTTCAAGGGCGGCCCGGGAACTCTCGGCTGGTGACCTCGAGAAGCGCACCACCACTGACGTGATCTCCAGTTCCTCAAGACGGCGGAGCACCCATTCCGTACTGCTGGGCTGGCGCTCGGGAAACCGAGCGCGACACCACCATTGCGGGTCAGCCTCCG
Source organism: Lapillicoccus sp. (assembly GCA_035535635.1). Lineage (GTDB taxonomy): Bacteria > Actinomycetota > Actinomycetes > Actinomycetales > Dermatophilaceae > Lapillicoccus. The sequence goes on from DATLPT010000174.1 coordinate 1,157, forward strand.
GCCGAATCCGCCACCGGACTGCTCGCCGGCTCGTCCGACTGGCCGCGTGCCGCATACCGGCCGGCGACGACGCTGACGACCACGACCCCGAAGGCCAGCACCGCCGCACCGGCGCTCAACCACCCGAACCCCAGCGTCCCCACGACGACTCCCGCGACCGCCCCTCCGGCGGCGGCGGTGAACCCGGTCAGCATGTCGACCGTTCCCTGGACTCGCGGCCGGTGCCGCAGTGGCGTCGCCGCGACGAGCAGCGTGGACGAGCCGACCGACCCGAAGGACCAACCCAGGCCGAGGAGGAACAGCCCCAGCCCTAGACCGGGGCTGGCTCCGGGCGCGGACAGCCCGGCCAGGACGAGGGAGGCGAGCAGGATCAGGCCGCCGAGGCCGACGACGAGCGGGCTACCGACGCGGTCGGCGAGCATCCCCACGAGCGGCGAGAACGCGAACATGCCGAGGATGTGCCCGCTGATGACGAGGCCGATCACTTCGAGGCTCGCGCCCCCGTGGTCCATGTGGATGGGGGTCATGACCATCACCGACACCATGACCGCATGGCTGAGCGCCATGCCGACGGCCGCGGCCAGGACGAGAGGGGTGTGCACGATGACCGGCCACGGCCGGTCGGGCGTCGTCAGGGCCCCCACGTCGGCCGGGTCGTCGTGCGGTGTGACCGAGCGGACGAGGAGCAGCGGGTCCGGGCGGAGCAGGGCCGCCATGACGGCCGCGGCAGCGAGGAGCGCCACGATGGTGAAGAGGAACGGTCCGGCCAGCTCCGGAAGGTTGAGCCATCGGGCGACCACACCCCCGGCGCCGCTGAGGTTCGGCCCGAGCACCGACCCGATCGTCGTCGCCCACACGACCGTACTGAGATCGCGCCCGCGGTGGGCCGGCTGAGAGAGGTCCGTCGCCGCATACCGGCTCTGCAGGTTCGTAGCGGTGACCGCGCCGAGCAGGACCATCCCCACGAGCAACAACGGGAACGACCGGACGACACCGGAGACGAGGCAGAGCCCGCCCCCCAGCGCGCCGGCCAGGTAGCCCATCGTCAGGCCGGGCCGGCGGCCGTGGCGGGACATGTATGCCGCCAGCACCGCCGCGACCACCGCCGCGCCGAGCGTCTGGGCGGTCTGGGCGAGCCCGGAGAGCCCGTCGGAGCCCGTGACGTCCATGGCCAGAAGCGCACCGACGGAGATCGCGGCCCCGAGGCCGAGGCCCCCGATGGCCTGGGTCGCGACGAGCGTGCGGACGGTGTGCCGTTGTGCGGCAACAAGATCCGGGGCGGTGACGGACATCGCTTTAAAGTGTAGGGACTGCTCAGCCGGTATTGCGCAGTCCCGCAGCGATGCCGTTGATGGTCAGGAGCAACGCTCGTTGCAGGTTGCTGTCCGGCTCCTCGCCGTCGGGTACCTGGCGGACGCGGGCCAGCAGGCTGGACTGCAGGGCGTGCAAGGGGGCGAGATAGGAGTCGCGCAGCTCGAGGGTGCGGCGCAGCACCGGTGCCGTCTCCAACAGACTCGACTGGCCGGTGACGGCCAGGATCTCGTCGACGGTGTTCTGATGCTCCTCGCGGATGCGGTCGAACAGCCCGGCGGAGTCGTCGGGGACGAGCGTGCGGACGTACCGGGCGGCAATGGTCAGGTCGGTCTTGGCCACCGTCATCTGGACGTTGGAGACGAAGGTTCGGAAGAACGGCCAGGTCCGGTACATCTCCCTGAGCGCCTCGCCGTGGCCGGCCTCTCGCGCGGCGGCCAGGCCGCTGCCCATGCCGTACCAGCCGGGCAGGATGATCCGCGACTGAGTCCACCCGAAGACCCAGGGGATCGCGCGCAGGTCGTCGAGGCCGCCGGCGCCACCGGGTCGCTTGGCCGGACGCGAGCCGATGTTGAGCTTGCCGAGCTCGTCCACGGGGGTGGCGGCGACGAAGAAGGGCACCAGCGCGGGGTCGCGCACGAGGGAGCGGTATGCGGCCTGCCCCGCCTTCGCGACGAGATCCATGGCCTGGTCCCAGCCGTTGAGGACACCGCGGTCCACGATCGGCGTGCGATGCAGGACCGATGCTTCGACGACCGCGGCAAGCGCGCCCTCGAGGTTCCAGCGGCCGAGCTCGGGCAGGGTGTACTTGTCGGAGATCACTTCCCCCTGCTCGGTGATCTTGATCGGGCCGTCGAGGGTGCCGTCGGGCTGCGACAGGATCGCCTCGGCGGTAGGACCGCCGCCGCGTCCCACCGAGCCACCGCGACCGTGGAACAGCCGCAGCACGACGCCGTGCTCGCGGGCGACGTCGCGCAGCGCCCGTTGGGCGCGGTGGATCTGCCACTGCGAGGCCGCGATGCCGGCGTCCTTCGACGAGTCGGAGTAGCCGAGCATGATCTCCTGGACGTCGCCCCGGGCCGCGACGATGCGGCGATAGGCCGGGTCGCGCAGCAGCGTGTCGAGCAGCGGTCCGGCCGCCTCGAGCTCGGCCACCGTCTCGAACAGCGGGGCGAACCCGATCCGCGCGACCGCCGGCGAGTCCGGCGTCCCCGGGTCGAGCAGCCCCGCCTCGCGCGCGAGGACGACGACGGCGTAGACGTCGTCGACGTCGTGGGTCATGGAGACGATGTAGGTCTCGACGACGCCGGGCCCATAGGTCTCGAGGGAAGTCCGAATGGCGTCGAACGTGCCGAGCACCTGCGTGGTGACCTCGTCGAGCTCGCCGCGAACCGCCCCGATGAGTGGACGCCGGCTGGCCATCTCCGTCGAGAGGTAGCCGATCCGCGCCGGCCGGTCGAGGTCCGCATACGGTCGGGCGAGCGCGCCGACCCGGTCGACGAGGGCGCCGACGGCGACGTGGTGCCGCTCGCTGTGCTCACGGACGTCGAGCGTGGCCAGCCCCAGCCCGACCGCGGTGGCGGTGCGGATCAGCCGCATGATCGCGCCGTCGGCAGTCAGCGTGTCACCGTTGGCCAGCATCGAGCTGCGCACGAGGTGGAGCTCGGCCAGCAGGTCGTCGATGTCTCGGTAGTCGCGGCCGGGTTCGTGGGCAGCCCCACTGGCGAGACGGTCGCGAGTGCGCTGAAGTCGGACGCGCACGAAGGAAAGCTTGAGCCGGTACGGTTCCTCGGCGTTGAGCCGCTTGATCGCGTCGTAGGTGATCGGCAGCGCCTCTGCGTCGGCGGCCAGGCTCGCCCTGAGGTCGTCGCTCACCGACACGACTCGCGTGGAGGGCGAGATCACGGTGAGGAGGTCCTCCACCTGCTCGACGAGGATCCGCAGGCCGGCGGAGTGCTGGAGTCCGAGCACCTCGAGGGTGACGTCCGGCGTGACGTGCGGATTGCCGTCGCGGTCGCCGCCGGCCCACGTGCCGAAGCGCAGCGGGCGGGCGGTTTCCGGCAGGGTCACCCCGATTCCGGCCAGCCGCCGATCCAGCTCCTCGAGGAGGTCCGGGACGACGGATTCGGCCAGGGTCTGGAGGTAGTAGATCGCGGTGCGGGCCTCGTCGGCCGGCTCGGGGCGCACCACCCGCAGCTCGTCGGTCTGCCAGAGGAGGTCGACGAGCTCGGCCAGCCGCCGCTCACGGCGCCCCGCGTCGGCGGCCAGCCCGCACGGGTCCTCCGAGGCGTCGACGAGGGCGGCGATCTTGCGAAGCAGGTTGAGCACGCTGCGCCGGCTGGCCTCGGTGGGATGGGCGGTGAACACCGGCCGGTACTCCACGCGCTCCAGCACCGACGTCACGAGGTCGCGGTCGACGGTGCCGGCGTCGAGAGCCTCGCCGATGCGGTGCACCGCGCCGGCGATCGGCCCCTCCTCGCCTGCGGTGAGCTCCTGCCACCGGTGCAGCTGCTCGGTGACGTTGACGAGCTGGAAGTATGCGGTGAAGGCGCGGGCCAGGACGACGGCCGTCGCGTCGTCGACGCCGGACAGGAGGTCGTGCAGCGCCTCGTCCTCCGGTTCGCGGGCCTTGGCCCGGACCTCCTCGACCAGGGCCAGCAGGTCGGCGCCCTCGTGTCGGGTGAGCGCTTCCCCGAGGAGCTGACCGAGCTGCCGGACCGACGCCCGCAAGGCGGTGTGCTGCGTGTCGGACGCGACGCCGCCACCGAACCGGGCGACGTCGGAGGTGCGCCGGTCGGCCTCGCCGTTCTGCTCGGCCGCCGCACTGGGCGCGGAGGTCTCCCGGGCGGTCATGCTCGCCAGTCTGACTCCGGGCGCGCGGGCGACGTACGGCGTGGTCGGTGGGTGGACGGGTCGCCTGCCGCAACTACTGCTGACCAGGTCAGTGGTTGCGGCACCTCAGGCCGCAACGACACAACAGGAGCCCATGACGCCAGTTGTTGCGGTGCGGCAGACCGGCCGATGCCTACCAGGAGCCGGAACTGGACCCCCCGACGCCCCCGCCACCGCTGAAGCCGCCCCCGCCGAACGCCGAGCCGCCCGAGGAACCAGAGCTGGCCGTCGCCGCAAACGTGCCTCCGGCGGACGAGGCGAAGCTGCCCGCCCCGTCGGCGATGCTCGTGAAGTCGGGGAACATGGCACCGCTGTAGATGTACCAGGTCGGCATGACGATCGGGCTGCCCGCGGCCGCCGCCGCCTCGGCGACCTTCTGGAACGTGCCGGCCCACCGGTCGGCGACGCCGAAGACGATCGCGTACGGCAGGTAGCGGCTGAAGATGGCCGACGCCTCCTCGAACCGGATCTGGTCCGCCTCGGCGGTCTCGAGGTACTTGCGGAAGCCGAGCGACTGCGCATACACCGCCGACCCGGCCGCGGTCTTGGCCGCCATGCGCTTGCCGAGGATGCGGAAGATGAGCCCGGCGACGATGAGCCCGAGCCCGAGAACGATGCCCGACGGGATCCCGACGCCGAACCCGCCGGTCCGGTCGATGGCTCGCGTGACGACACCGAGGTAGAAGCAGCTCACCGCGCCGGCGCCGATGAGAAGGAAGCCCAAGGCCTGCCACCCGGCTCGCTGGCGCAGCGGCGAGCGGCGGAACCAGCCCCGCTCGACGACCTCCGTGTACATCTGCCGGATGGCGAGGTTGAGCGTGGTGTTGAACTTGTACTTGAGGTCGGCGAGCTTGACGTCGGAGCCCTCCGCGAAAAGTCCCTCCAGCACGGTCGCCTCGTAGGGCCGCAGCGTCTGGCCGGGGGGAGGGGGCAGCTGAACGAGCCGCCAGTCGGTGCGCGAGAACATCGTCCCGCTCTGGATCTCCTCGATCCGCAGGAAACCCCGGACGGCGAGGTCCATGACCGTGGCGGATACGTCGATGGTGTCGGCCGACTCGTCGATGATCGTGCCCACCATCCCCGGCTGGACGCCCGGCGGCGGGTTGAACTGGACGGCGACCTCGGGGCGCCGACCGCGCAGCGTCGGAGCCGGCGGCGGAGGCGGCACGGTACCCGGCGCGACCGCATCCGCAGATCCTGGAGCCAAGCCCGGGGTCACGCCGGCATACCACTCGTCGCGGCCCCGGGTGGCGACGAGGACGCCCATGACACCCGCCGCCACCAGGGGTGCGCCGATCCCGCCGGCCAAGGCGAGCGACGTGAGCACCTTGGCCTGGCCCTCGTCGTAGGACGAGCCGGCCGCTCGGATGTCGGGCTTGAGCTCCCCGAACCCGGCCCGCGGCAGCGAGGTCGCGATGGTGAGGTCCTCGTTGCCGAGCAGGTTGTCCACGGTGAAGACCGCGGTCTGGCCGGCTTGGGCCGAGTCGCAGTCACGGCCGGGATCCGACCCCCGCACGCACCGCACCGACGTCACGCCCCCGGGCCCGGTCACGGTGACCTTGACCCGGTCCTTTGGCACGGCGTCGCCGACGAACACGTTGTAGAAGAACTCGGCGTGGTCGGGGAACGGGTTCATGACGTTGGCCAGGTGGTACTTCACCACGTAGCTCTGGGTGCCGCTAACCGTCACGTTGGGGTCGCCGATCCGGATCTGCGTCTCCCCGCCGGACTGGTCGGTCAGCTTGGTCTCGGTCGGGGCGCCGGTCGGGCTGGTGACGCTCTCCAGGTCGAGGGCGTAGTAGCGAAAGTTCTCCTCGGAGGGCCGGCCGTTCTCGTCGGTAACCGCCTGCCGGGTCACGATGTTGCGGTAGATGCCGTGCTTGACCCCTCCGCTCGTCCCGAACACGTAGTCGATGGTCTCGGTGACGGTCGCGCCACCTTCAGCGTCGAGCACGTAGTCGGCGGTGAACGACGACATCCGGTCGAACGAGCCACTTGCTGTCGGAGACGCAGACGCCGTGGCCGGCAGGCCGACCAGTGCGGCCGCCCCCAGGAGCAGGCCAAGAAGGGCCGGTATGCGGCGCCTCACCTGTTCTCCCGGTGGCTCATCGCGCGCTCGGCCTCCCGCCGGTCCTGGCGCTCGCGGAGCGCCTGCCGCTTGTCGTACTCGCGCTTGCCGGTCGCCAGCGCGATCTCGACCTTGGCCCGGCCGTCCCTGAAGTAGAGCTGCAGCGGGACGACGGTGCGGCCGCGCTCGCGGGTCTTCGTCGCGATCTTGTCGAGCTCGTCGCGGTGCAGCAGCAGCTTGCGACGTCGGCGCGGGGAGTGGTTGGTCCAGGTGCCGTTGAGGTACTCGGGGATGTGCACGCCCTCCAGCCAGAGCTCGTCACCGGAGAACTGGGCGAAGCCGTCGACCAGCGAGGCCCGTCCCATCCGCAGGGCCTTCACCTCCGTGCCGGTCAGCGCGAGACCCGCCTCGAAGGTGTCCTCGATGTGGTAGTCATGGCGCGCCTTGCGGTTGCTCGCGATCACCGATCGACCGCGTTCCTTGGCCACCGCTCCGCCTCCCGTTTAGTTCCCGACCGTCGAGCCAGGCTACCGGGCGGCTAGAGCCACTTCATCGGGTTGACGAACTGACCGTTCTCCAGGGTCTCGAAGTGCAGGTGGCAGCCGGTCGAGTACCCGGTCGTCCCCGAGTACGCGATGAGCTGGCCGCGCTTCACCTTGCCGCTGCGGACGACGAACGAGGTGAGGTGGTTGTAGGTCGACGCGAGGTCGACGCCGCTGACGATCCCGTGATCGATGACGATCCGGTTCCCGTTGCCGCCGCCGTAGCCGGCGCTGATCACGGTGCCGTCCGCGGCCGCGTAGACCGGAGTGCCGCACGGGACCGCGAAGTCAGTGCCGGAGTGGAGCTTCCACACATGGAGGATCGGGTGGTAGCGCAGCCCGAACGGCGAGGTGATCGGCCCGTTGGCGGCGTGGCTGAGGAAGCCGGTGCCGCCGGTCACCGCGGTGTATGCGCGTCCGGCCGCTCGGGCCGCCGCCGCCCGGGCCGCCTCGGCGGCGGCTGCGGCGCGCGCCTGCGCCTCGAGAACGGCCTGGAGTCGCGCCTGCTCGGCCTCGGCGGCGGCGAGGCGCCTCTCCTCGTCCGCCTTCTTCGCCTCGACCTGTCCGGCGTACGCGGCCTGCTGCGCCAGTAGGGCGTCGAGGTTCGCCTTGGCGGTGGCCGCCGCTTGCCGGGCCGCCTGGGCCTGGGCCAGCGCGTCCTCGGCCTCCCGCTTGAGCTGGGCGACCTCCGCCTCGACCGCCTTGAGGTAGGCCTCCTGGGCCGACGCCTCGGCCCGCGCGTTCTCCAGCTCCTTGAGCGCATTGTCGGTGAGCGAGCCGACCTGGTCGGCCAGCACGACGCGGGTCGCGAAGTCGTCGGCGCTGGTGGCCCCGAGGGCGACGGACATTTGCGAGCCGCCTCCCCCGCCCTGGAAGAGATCGGCGGCGAAGTTGTCCAGGGTAGCCTGGGTCTGCTCGAGCTTGGCCTGGTTGGCGGCCTGCGTCTCGAGGGCCCTCTGCTCGTTGGCCTGGGCGACGGCGAGCTGGGCGGCCACCTCGTCGTTGTGCTGGTTGGCCGCACGTTCGGCGTCCTCGGCCTGGGTCAGCGCGGCCTGAGCGGCGGGCAGCTGCGACTGGGTCGACTGCAGCGCGGTGTAGGCCTTGGCGAGGTCCGCGGACATCTCCTGGAGAGCACCCTTGATGTCCTCGACCTGTTGGTCCGCGGCTCGCTTCTCGTCCCCGGTGTCCGCGGCCGCGGGGCCCATCGCGCCGACGCCGAGGGCGAGCGCGGTGGCCGCTGCGACGGCGGCCGCGACGGCGCGGGGACGCATACCACTAGACACGGAGATACCTCCGGAGCGTGAAGCCCGAGGTCAGCACAGCCAAGGCGACGACACCGCCGACCACCCAGGGTGCGATGGCGACGACGTCGGGGACGCCGATGAACGCCGTGTCGGTGAGGGCGGTGCTGAGGTACCCGGCGATGCCGTAACGGACCGTCGCATACAGCAGGACCATGGCCAGCCCGGCGCCGACGAGCGCGGCGACCACCGTCTCCATGATGAACGGCATCTGGATGGTGTAGTTCGAGGCGCCGACCAGCCGCATGATCCCGGTCTCACGCCGGCGGCTGAACGCCGTCTGGCGGATGGTCGTGGCCATGAGCAGGACCGCGCAGACGACCATCAGGACGGCGAGCGCGATGGCCGACCACGAGACGACGTTCATGAAGGTGAAGAACTTGTCGAGCAGCTGCTTCTGGTCCTGCACCTTGCCGACGCCGGGTGCGCCCTGGAAGCTGCTAGCGATGACGTCGAACTTGCTCGCGTCCGTCAGCGACACGCGGAACGAGTCGGCGAAGGCGCGCTCGGTCGCCTGCTCTCCCAGCGGGCTGTTGCGGAACTGGTTCTTGAACCGCTGGTAGGCCTCGGCCTGGGTCTCGTAGAAGACCTCCTTGACCGGTGGCTTCATCTGCTCCAACTGCGCCTTGACGGCGTCGCGCTGGACCTGGGTGGTCGCGGAGCCCGCGCAGTTGGCGTACAGGGACTTGTCGACGCAGAGGAAGATCGATACCTGAACCCGGTCGTACCAGTAGTCCTTCATCGTGTCGACCTGCCGCTGGGCCAGCAGGCCCATCCCGAGCAGGTACATCGAGATCATCGTCACGAGGACGACGGAGACGACCATCGACACGTTGCGGCGCAGACCGTTGCCGATCTCGCCGAGCAAGAAAGTGAGCCGCATCCGAGTCCGCCTTTTCCTACTGGCCCCGTCGCCGCTTCAGCCGCGGGGTCTTCGACTCCTTGCCGGCGGCGCCGACGGCCACGAGTTCGTCGGAGTTCGGTCCGTCGGCTTCCCCGGTATGCGAGTCGCCGGCCTGAGCGAGGTCGGTCGAGTCCTCGGCCCCGCCAGCAGCATCGCCGACGGCCACCGCGTCGAGAGAGGGACGGGTGTCCCATTCGGGCATGACGATGTCGCCCGTGTTGTACTCGCCGCCGAGGTCGTCACGGACGACCCGGCCCTCCTTGAGCTCGATGACCCGCTTCCGGAAGGCGTTGACGATGTACAGGTCATGAGTCGCCATGACCATCGTCGTGCCGGACCGGTTGATTCGGTCGAGCAGGCCGACGATCTCCAGGCTGATGCCCGGGTCGAGGTTGCCGGTGGGCTCGTCGGCCAGGAGGATCGCCGGCTTGTTGACGATGGCGCGGGCGATCGCCACGCGCTGCTGCTCGCCGCCGGACAGCTCGTGCGGGAGCCGCTTCTCCTTGCCCTCGAGGCCGACGATGCGGAGCGTCTCGGGGACCGTTTGGCGGATCACGGAGCGGGACTTTCCGATGACCTGGAGGGCGAAGGCGACGTTCTGGAAGACCGTCTTGTTTGGGAGGAGCCTGAAGTCCTGGAACACCGTGCCGATCTCGCGCCGTAGCTGGGGTACCTTGCGGTCCGGCAGTGTGGCCAGCTCCCGGCCGGCGACGAAGACCGCGCCGGAGGTGGCGTTCTCCTCCTTGAGGGCCAGGCGCAGCAGCGTGGACTTGCCGGAGCCGGACTGGCCGACGATGAAGACGAACTCGCCACGCTCGACCTCGAGGGACACGCTGTCCACGGCGGGCCGGGTGGTCCGCGGGTACTTCTTCGTGACGGTGTCGAACAAGATCATCCGGCGTGTGCCTTCGGCTCTCGGTGGGAACCCTGATGGGCCCCCTCGGGGGCTGTCGCGGCTGCGAGCGTCCTTGGGAGCGTAAACCGGACACCCGTGAAACAGCTGTTACTGATGTGACTCGGGCGTGGCGTCCGGTGTCCCCCGTGGTGCCAAAGTCCTGGGTGAACTCGGCAGTAGAACGGTAAGTCGGTGTCGCCGGACGGAAAGCCGTTTCGAGGGGATGTCACCCCAACGGGCTAGACCGACCACGGATCAGGCGGGCCCGGGCGCGAGTCGGGTGTGGCGTCGCCTCAGGAGTGAGGCGTGAGGTTCGACCCGCTCGACGCTGCCTCGACGGCTTCGGCCGCGGAGCGCCTGGCGTCCCGGCTGCCAAGGACGGCTGCGGGCGGCCGATCGTCGGCGTCGAGCCACTCGGCCGCCGGCGGCTCGCGTCGTCGCAGGGGGCCACCGGTGGTCGCCGCCGTCTGGAGGAAGGCCCACCACGCATTGAGCGTGGCCCACCGGCCGAGCGTGGCGACCCGGATGGGGTCCTGCTCACGGTCGAGGTCGCGGTCGTGGCCTAGCGCGATCCAGGCCAGCGCCAGGGCGGCGGTGACGCCGAGGGCCAGCGCACCGTTGCGGAACGCCGAATCGACGGTGCTGTAGACGACCAGGCCGGCGGTCACCCAGACCATGACGCGGCTGGACCAGAACCGGGTGCCTTCGGTGATGCCGAGGAACAGGCCGGCCCAGATGAGGTACCACGGATGGACGACCGGACCGGTCACCACGATGATCGTCACCACCCAGGCGAGGGCCCGGAGCGGCGCGACCGGACCGAGTCGCCACGCGACGCGGGCGCACAGCAGGATGCCGAGCACCTGGCCGATCCGTTGGACCACGGTGACGGTCGTGTCCAGCGTGTTGGGCACCTGGAGCCAGGCCAACAGGTTTTCGAGCCCCACGCCGACGACTGTGACCGGCGAGAGAACCGACCGCACCACTCCGGGCACGCCCAGCGCACCCAGCCAGCCCAGCCCGAGACCGCACGCCACGGTGATGGCGAGGAACGCCGCGAGGCAGGCGCCGCCGACGCGGGTCAATTCACGGAACACCTCCGGCACCGTCGGCACGCGACCCTTGCGGCGCCGCGCCTCGAGGGCGGCCACGAGGAGGATCGCGACGAGGCCCGGCGCCTTCACCGCGCCGGCCACGGCGATGGCGACAGCGGCCAGCCAGGGCCGCTTCTCCACGGCAAGGTAGATGCCGAGGACCATGAGGCCGAGCATCAGCGCGTCGTTGTGGGCGCCGCCAACGAGGTGCATGACGACGAGCGGGTTGAGCACCGCGAACCACGTCGTCATGCCCACGTCGTAGCCGAACCGGCTCGCGATCCGCGGCAGCAGGAAGGCGATGAGGGCGACCCCGATGAGGGCCGGCAGGCGCATGGCGACGGCCGCCGCATACGGGTGGTTCGGCCCGGCGACGTCGACGATGAGGTGCTGGATCTGCAGCTGCAGCGGCCCGTAGGGCGCCGGTGTGTAGAGCCACATCGGGTCGACGTTTTGGGAGTACTGCTCGGCGATGGCGGCCGGACCGTAGCGGTAGGGGTCGAGGCCGATGTGGACGATGCGGCCCTGCCCCGCGTAACTGTACGCGTCGCGGCTGAACAGTGGCGGGGCGAGCAGGAGCGGCAGCGACCAGAGCCAGAGGATGTGGCGGGTCGGTTGTGGACGGCCGGCCCGGGGTCGAAGCCGCAGCCACGAGTCGAGCATGAGCAGGACGCCCGCCATGAGCACGGCGGTTGCGAGGATCCGGCCGGGCACGGTCTGCAGCCACCCGAGCGGGACGTCGACGAAGGGGTTGATGTCGGGGAGGAACGCCGGCGTAAGGCTGCCGACGAGGATTAGCAGGCCGGCAAACGTGCCGCGTTGGACCGCCGGTATGCGCCACGCGTCGGCGACGCCAGCGATCTCCCGGGCGATGCCGAGCACCAGGGGATTGGCGACGGGGCGCCCGACCCCCTGGTCCATCGTCATCACGTTTCGTGCTCCCGTTCACCACACTCAGTTTGCGTGCCGCCACCGTCTCGGCGCGCCACCTCTACCCCCGTCGACCTCGCCAGAGGTGCGACCTATCACCACCCGGCGGCTTCGACAGCGACACACCGACCGGGTGGACTGCTCTGGCGTCCCCCGCTCCGCCATCGCTGCTGCAGAGGTTACGGGCTGAGGGCGACACCCCTGGGAGGTGAACGCCATTCGGACGCGAATCGAGATTACATCGAAACCTTTGCTGTCACCTGTCCACAGAATGTCGTCAGAGGCCGATGCGACTGATGTGATTCGTGATGTGACAGAGGTGTGACGGTGTCGTCACGAACGCGGCGTCAACACCGCCACGGGGATGATTCGGTGATCCGCAGCCTTCTTGGCGTACCCGCCGAACCCGGGATACCGCTCCACGATCTGCCGCCACAGCCGGTCGCGCTCCTCGCCCTCCGCGATGTGGACGCTGACCTCCTGCTCACGGTCGCCGACGAGCACCATCGCCTGGTCGTTCGCGCGGAGGTTCTTGAACCACTGAGGGTCACTCGGGAGCCCATTGGCCGAGCCGGTGACGACGTAGCGTCCGTCCTCTTCGAGATAGCCGACCGGGCTCGTGTGAGGTGTGCCGCTCTTGCGGCCGGTCACGGTGAGCAGCAGGACGGGGATGCCATCCCGGGCCTTGTTCATCAACCGTCCGCCGCTGCGGCGGTAGACCGCGTTGTTGAGCTTGGTAGACAGCCGAAAGACCGTCTTCATGGTCCGGCTCATTCGTGAGACTCCTTTTCTCCCGTCCGGCGCCAACGGATCCCGGCCTCGATGAAGTCGTCGAGATCGCCGTCGAGGACTGCGGAGGTGTTGCCGACCTCGTGCTCCGTGCGCAGGTCCTTGACCATCTGGTACGGGTGGAGGACGTAGGACCGCATCTGGTCGCCCCAGCTGGCCTTGATGTCGCCGGCCAGCTCCTTCTTGGCCGCGTCCTCCTCGGCCTTGCGGACCAGCAGGAGCCTCGACTGAAGCACCCGAAGCGCCGCCGCCCGGTTCTGGATCTGCGACTTCTCGTTCTGCATGGAGACGACGATGCCGGTCGGGATATGAGTCATCCTTACCGCTGAGTCTGTGGTGTTGACGCTCTGGCCGCCTGGGCCGCTCGACCGGAAGACGTCGACCTTGATCTCGTTCTCGGGGATCTCGATGTGGTCGGTGCTCTCAATGAGCGGGATGACCTCGACCGCGGCGAAGCTGGTCTGGCGCCGGCCCTGGTTGTCGAACGGACTGATGCGGACCAGGCGGTGAGTGCCGGCCTCGACTTTGAGGTGCCCGAACGCATACGGGGCCTTGACTTCGAACGTCGCCGACTTGAGCCCAGCCTCCTCGGCGTAGGACGTGTCCAGGACCGTGGTCGGGTATGCGTGCCGCTCGGCCCAGCGCAGGTACATCCGCATGAGCATCTCGGCGAAATCGGCCGCGTCGACGCCGCCAGCACCGGACCGGATCGTGACAACCGCCTCGCGCTCGTCGTACTCACCGGAGAGCAGCGTCCGGACCTCGAGCTCACGGACGTCCTTCTTCAGCGCGGCGAGCTCGCTCTCGGCCTCGGCCATCGTTTCCGCGTCGCCGCCGTCCTCGGTCCCCATCTCGACGAGAGTTTCGAGGTCCTCGATGCGCTGATCCATTCCGACGACTCTCTCGAGCTCGGCGTTGGCCCGGGACAGCGCCGACGTCACCTGCTGGGCCCGTTCCTGGTCGTCCCAGAGGTCCGGTGCCGAGGCCTGCTTCTCGAGGTCGCTGATCTGGCTGCGGAGGGCGTCGAGGTTGGTCACCTCGCGCACGGAGTCCATCGTTGCGCGCAGGTTCCGGATCTCCTCGCCGAAGTCGACAGCCACGAAGGACCAGCCTAGTTCGTTGCGGTCCCTGTGGATGACGCGCCGCCGGTGGTCAACGAGCGGTCGAGGCTGGGCCGGTGTGGACTCCGCCCAACCGGCTGCTCGCGGCGCGCATCGCGGGCCAGTTCGGCCTGGTCACGCGCTCGCAGGCTCTCGGCGCCGGCGTGACCCGCAAGGCGGTGGCCTGCCATCTGGACTCGGGGCGCTGGATTGTCGTCCACCCCGGTGTCTATCTCACGACCCCAGGACGGTCTGACTGGTCGGTACGCGCGATGAGTGCGCTGTTGTGGGCCGGCGCCGGAGCGGTTCTGTATCGCGTGAGCGCGGGCTATGCGTGGGGCCTGGTTCGCGCCGAGCCGGAGGTCATCGAGGTCGCGGTCCCGTACCCGCGCCTCGTCACGAGCCGTGAGCTCATCGCGGTGACGCGGAGCAGGACCTCGCCGGCACGCCTCGATCCGCTGGCGTGGCCACATCGGATCTCGGCTCCGCACACTGCGCTCGACCTGTCATCTGGCCACGACATCGACCGAGCCGTCACGCTGGCTGCGCGAGCGCTCGATCTACGACTCTGTACTTCCGGCCAGCTCGTCGCAGCTCTCTCACTGCGACCGAAGCAGCCGCACCGAG
>DATLPT010000175.1:0-11991 GCA_035535635.1 Lapillicoccus sp.
CGACGGCCCGCCGAGCGCCAGCCCCCCAGCGAGCAGGGCGGCGGTAACGCCACAGAGGAGCAGTGCCCGCCGCAGCGCAGCACCCCAACCGCCGCGCTCGTAGGCGGACAAAGCGGCCAAGCCCGCCACGATGGGCAAATACATGAGGGTCGCATACTTGACCGCCACGCCGAGGGCGACGGCAACGGCGGCTGCGAGGATCAGCCCGATGCCGACATTGGCGCTGGAACATCGGCTGCTCCGGACCGCCAACCAGGCGGCCAGGGCCAGCATGAACAGGGCGGCGGCGTCGTAGGTGGCGAGGTGTCCGAGGAACAAAGTCGACTGCGTCGTGCTGAACAGCGCCGCGGCGCCGACTCCGGCCATCTCGTCGAAGAGCAGCCGCGACAGCGCGTAGACCAGGATCGTCGCACCGAGCATCAAGGCGAGGCTGACTGCCCGTGCGCCCGATAGGCCGAACGCCGAGTCCACCGCAGCGGCCGCGGGTGGGTAGAGAAGAGGGGAGCCGGAGAAGTAGTCCGTGAACTCGGACCGGAGCGGACCCCCCTTGGCTATGGCGTCGAGCTGCAGGTGACCCGCGTACAGGTAGAGCGCCTCGTCGTCGAAGGCGGTGTTCTGCAGCCGTAGCGTGAGCAGAGTCTGCACGGCCAGTATCCCGGCCAGCACGGCACGACCCACCCGGGCCGGGCGCTGGACGCGTGAGCGCCTCCTGAGCGACGCCCGCGACGGCTGGCGCGTTCGGGAGGTCGGGGTGGTCGAGACCGCCATCTAGGGCTTCCTCACGTCGAAGCCGAAGACGTCGTTCTGTGCACTGGCTCGGAACTGGGCGAGGGCGCCCGGGTCGCTGTCGACCCGCCAGTCGGCTCTACGGAGGTAGTTGAACCAGTTGAACCCGACGACGTCCGACGAGGCGGCCACGCCGGCAAAGAGATCGGCGATGTCCTTGGCCTTGCGCGAGCCGCTTTCCACGCCGGTCTCCAGGATGAGCAGGGGCTTCTGGGAGAACGTGCGGACTTCGGTCCGAGTCGGACCGAACAGCGTCGCGAAGGTGCGCTCGCCGCCCGTCTCGTAGTACCCCACGACGCCGATCCAGTCGACGTAGGAGTCGCCGGGGTAGAACGGCTTCAGCGGCACCTCAGGCAACGAGTTGACGACATTGGGGCTCCACACCCAGATGACGTTCGTCGCTCCCACATCCAGGAAGATGTCGTGAACCCGCTGCCACGCCCGTGTGAAGTCGGCCGGCGAGGCGTTCCGGGTGCCCCACGGGTACCAGAAGCCGTTCATCTCGTGCGCCAGGCTGATCGCGACCGGCAGGTTCAG
Source organism: Lapillicoccus sp. (assembly GCA_035535635.1). Taxonomy (GTDB): domain Bacteria; phylum Actinomycetota; class Actinomycetes; order Actinomycetales; family Dermatophilaceae; genus Lapillicoccus. The sequence goes on from DATLPT010000175.1 coordinate 1,324, forward strand.
CGCTCGGACATCCGAGGCGACCTTTCGCACGTAGGCGTCGGTCGCACCGTCGGCGATCGCCGCCAACGACGGCGAGTACGGCTCCCACGACATCACGGGCAACGCCCCGATGTCCCAGGCGTTCCGCACCCCCTGACCGTTGAAGCCGTCGCCCCAGCCGGCGAAGTACAAGAGCATGTTCGGTTGTTTGCCCACTTTCGCCGTGAACGCCTCGACCGGGCCCATCGACGTCGGAGCACCGTCCATCCCGGCGCCGAAGTACTTCCGCGACGGCGTGAGCAAGGGTCGGACGTCGTACGGAAGCGCCGGTGCCGCGGACGGCTTCGTCGAGGGCGCGAGGGTAGGCCCCTGGGCGGTTCCCGCGGCGGGGGCGGTCTGTGGCGCCGGCTGTGTAGTGCATCCGACCAGGCCGACGAGAAGGCCCAGGAGCGAGGCCGACAGCAGGGCGGCCGAGGGGCGCGAGCGCCCCACCGTGACCGCCGCGGACCGCGACGTCGTTGTCACCGGACTCCGGCGCTGTCCGGCTGGACCAGGATGCGCCCGACGGTCAGGGCGTAGAACAGCCCGGAGGCCAGGACCAGGGCGAAGTCCCATGGCACCATGGTCGACATCCGCCACAGTGCCGCACCGACCCAGACCAGAGCGGTCGTGCTCCCCCAGGCGACGACGCCGACCCAGAAGCGGCGGTTCCGGTTCGAGTCCCTGGCGCCTGAGGAGCCGGTCGCTCGCCACTCCAAGGGGCGGCCACGCAGGCAGTCCCAGATGGCGAACAGGTGCGCCCAGCCGTACATCATCTGGATGGACCAGGCCTCGAGCCGGAACGGCGCGCGGTGCCAGAGCGGGAGGACCACCGCGGCGTAGACGATGCTCGGCAGGACCAGGGTCATGTTCTGCAGCCGCAGGCTCCACGGAACCAGCAGCAGCAGGAGGATGGGGATCAGCGGGCCTAACACGGTGAAGAGCGCCGTGTGCACGTAGTAGAAGAACCCCGACACGTAGCACAGCCGCGTTCCCACGCCGAGCTTGGTTCGCCAGAACGCCGTGGTGGTCAACATGGTCAAGGAGCCGGAGCACCATCGGTACTGCTGCGAGAGAAAGGCGTCGACGGAGTCCGGGCAGATTCCCGTGGCCAGCACCAGGGGCACGTACCGAAGGGTCCAGCCACGACGGCGCAGGTCGAACCCCGTGTGCACATCCTCGGAGTGCTCGATCAGTGTTATCCCGCCGTTCTCCTCGAGCGCCGCTCGCCGGTAGATCGCGCAGGTCCCCACGCAGATCGCGCCACCCCGCGCCTGGCGAGACACCTGAATGGTGCGGTAGAAGAACTCCTGCACCGCGCCGGCGCCCCGCTCGACCCAATTCTGGTAGTCGGTCACCCGAAAGAACTGCGGCGACTGGACGATCCCGACCCGCTCATCGCCGTCCAGGTAGGGAAGCAGCTCGTCCAGCAGGTCACGACGCGGCGCGAAGTCGGCGTCGAGGATGAGGATGTGCGGCGCGGAGGCCAGCTGGAAGCCGAAGCGGAGGTTCCCGGACTTCTTGAACCAGCCCCGGTTCGGGCGGCTGTGGTACCGGAAACCGTGCTCCCGAGCCAGAGCGGCGACATCGGGGTCGCCGGCGTCGTCCAGGACATAGGGCGTCACCCGTCCGCCGTAGGTGCCCACGAGGTGAGACACGTGCGTCCAGGTGTTCGCGAGCACGGTCAGGGGCTCTCCGCATACCGGCAGGAAGACGTCGACATCGGGATACACCGCCGGGTGCCACGACCTGACGGCCAGTCGATGAGCCCGGAGGTCGAAATCGGTGCTGACACTGTTCACGGTCTGGGAGACGAGGAAATAGACGACCGTGAACAGGAGCAGCGGAAGGAACAGCCAGATCAGCTGGGTCGACATCACCAGCATGAACTGCGACGCGGACAAGCACACGAACCCCACGACCGACAAGGGCACGAGCAGCCACAAGCGACGCCGCACGTAGGAGTACTTGTCGTGGTCGTCCGGTGGGGCGGGCAGGTCGGACGCGACGGACAGCTCGGCGTCGACGACGCGGTCGCGGCGACGAACCGCTTCCGGATGACGGTGAGCGCCGGGACGACGGCTAGCGCGTGAGGCGGGGCGGGGGCGAGTGGGCAGCAGCTGGACAACTGACGCCAAGGTGGATTCCCTGATCTCCCCAAGGGAACGTGACCCGGGTCCCGCACCCGGATTGTCGTGGTGATCCTGCCTCGACTTCGGGCAGGGGACGAATGCTACCCCGTGCCACCTTTCGTGCCGTCGTCCTCCGGCGCGCATGATGGGGCGTGCTCCCGCGACAGGCCCCAGCGAGGCGCCGGTTCGTGCTGACGGTGATCGGGCTCGTCGCGGCCGTGGTCCTGGTCGCGGTCACGGCGGGGATCACCAACGTCGTGCGCGGGGGTCTGACCACCGTCGACCAGGACGTAGCCGGTCCGGTCCTGCTGGTCCCGGGATACGGCGGCTCGGTGGTATCCCTTCAAGGCCTGGCCGGCCGTCTGCGCAACGCCGGCCGGGACGTCACCGTCGTCGACCTTCCGGACCGTGGCCAGGGTGATCTCGGAGCGCAAGCTGACGTGCTGGGCTCCGCTGTCGACGCCGTCCTGGCTCGCACCGGCGCGGAAGCCGTCGACGTCGTCGGATACTCCGCCGGTGGGGTGGTGGCGCGACTATGGGCCACCGAGCACGCCGGAGCCGGTCAGGTCCGGCGCCTCGTGATGCTCGGGTCGCCGCTGCACGGGACCGACGTCGCCCGCCTCGGGACACTGGTGTCGGGAACCTGCCCGCTGGCTTGCCAGCAGCTCGCGCCGGACAGCGCCGTCCTCTCACGGCTGGACGCCGAGCCGCTGCCTGCGGGGGCGCTCGCCCTGTCGCTGTGGACCGCGAGCGACGAGGTCGTCCAGCCGCCGACCTCGTCGGTCGAGGAGGACGCACCCAGCCCGTCGGTCCAGAGCATCTGCCCGTCGAGCACGGTGAACCACGGCGGGCTACCGACCGACCGAGTCGCCCAGAGCATCGTGCTGGAGGCATTGGGAACCGGTGCGATTCCCGCCTTCGGACTCGACGACTGCGCGCGGCTCAGCTCGTGACGTCGCGGGTGGTGAAGTTGGCCCAGGCGGCCAGCAGGAGGACGCTGACGTAGACCGCCTGCAGGGCGATGCCCCGGGTCACGTTGCTCCAAAGGATCGGGTCGCGGTAGAGGTCGACGAAGGACAGCCAGTACCGGGTCGGCAGGTAGGGCTGCAACGGTCGTGCGGCATCGACGGTCAGCAGCAGCGACGAGCCGATGAGGAACGCCAGCGCGCCGAGCGTGGCCGACAGCGGTGAGTCGGTCGTCGTCGAGAGGAAGAGGGCCATCGCCGCGACGCCCAGCATGGAGAACGTCACGAGCAGGATGGCCGCGGCGGTCCGCCAGGTCACCTGCTCCGGCGTCAGCAGCGACCCCGAGATGCTCACCATGGCCTGGGACAGCGGCGCATCACCGAGCAGGAAGTGTCCGACGACGAATCCGACGGCCGTCACCGTAACGACGCCGAGGAGGACGAAGGCCACGACCGAGATGAGCTTGGCGACGAGCAGCCGGGTCCGGCCGACCGGACGCACGAGGAGGTACCGCAGGGTGCCGGCCTGCGCCTCGCCCGCCACGGCGTCGCCGGCGACGACGGCCACCGCGATGGGCAGGAACAGCGGAAGGACGATGGCCAGGGCCGCGATGGCGAACAGGGAGCCGTTGGCGAGGACGGCGGAGAGGAAGGCCGGCCCCTGACCGGGCCGGGGGGCGATCCGCGTCCACGCGAGGAGGACGCAGACCAGCGTAGGGAGCAGGTTGAGCAGCCCGATCGCCACCCAGGTCCGGCGGCGCCCGAACAGCTTGACCAGCTCGACCCGGATCACCGCGCGACCTCCCCCGGCCGGCGCGCCGAGGTCCGCTCCTCGATGACCTGCTCGAGCGAGCGTCGCTCCGGCCCGAGCTCTGACACCGGAACGCCCTCGGCCACGAGCCGGGCGTTCACGGCGGCCGGATCGGCGCCACGCACCAGCAGCCGTTGTCCGTTCATGTGATCGACGGCGGGCCCCAGGACCTGCGCCGCGCGAGCGGCATCCGGGGTTACGACCACCGTCCGCCCCGTGGGTGCCCGCAGCGTCGCGAGCGACTCCTGCAGTACGAGCCGGCCGCGGTCGAGCAGCCCGATCTTGGTGCAGAGCTGGTCGACCTCAGCGAGCAAATGGCTGGAGAGGAACACCGTCGTCCCGGCCGCGTGCAGCTCTTGGAGCAGCGTCCGGACCTCGCGGATACCTTGCGGGTCCAGCCCGTTGGTCGGCTCGTCGAGGACGAGGAGCTCCGGCTGGCGGAGCAGCGCCGCCGCGAGGCCCAGCCGCTGACGCATACCGAGCGAGTACGCGCGCACCGGGCGGCGGCCGACATCACCCAGCCCGACGACGTCCAGCGCACGGCGGGCCCGCTCGGCTCGGTCGCGACGGCCGCCGCCCAACGGGCCGCCGGGACCGCCGATCGCATCGATCAGGGTGAGGTTGGCGTGCCCGGACAGATGCCCGTATGCGGCGGGGCCCTCCACGAGCGCGCCCACCTTGGGCAGCACCTGGCGGCCCGACCTGGGCATCGGCCGGCCCAGCAGCTCCATCCGGCCTCGGGTCGGGAGGACCAGCCCCAGGAGGCACCGGACGGTGGTCGTCTTGCCCGACCCGTTGGCGCCGAGGAAGCCGTAGATGTCGCCGGCCGACACCTCGAGCCCGACGTCGTCGACCGCCGTGACCGAGCCGAACCGCTTGGTCAGGCCGTCGGTGCGGATCATCATGACGGCGCCTCACCCAGTTCGGTCGCCGCGCGAGCGAGGCCGTCGGCGGTCACCGTCCCGGCCACGAGCCAGGCGAAGCCGCCGCGCGACGTGGTGAGCAGCAGGCCGACCGGGCCGACGCCGACGACGACTCCCTCAGGGGTCTCGCGGACGCCGACCCCGAGCCGCAGCTGCTCGCGCAGCGAGCCCGCGAGCCGGTCCGGTAGCGCGCCGACGGCGAGCTGGGTGACGCCACGGCCGTACTCGCCGATCGTCGTCCCCCCGGCTGCCGGACGTGACCGGGTGAAGCCCAGCAGCGTGTCGGGCGGGAGCGGGCCGCCGGACCGGGCGACGTCGCGCACGAGGTCGGAACGCGGAGCGGGGCGGACGCGGACGCCGGGTGGGACTACAAAAGCCAGATCGGCTGCGGTAGGCGCCGCGTCGGTGAAGTCGAGGAAGGTGCTCGCCATGGCCGCGACGTCGCCGGCGCGGCCGAACACCTCGACGAGCACGGGGATCCCGGAGGCCGCGTCGGCCCAGACGTCCACCCGGCCGACGCTGCTCAGCGGGTCGCTCGGCCGCAACGACAGCCCCTCGGCGGCCCGGCCGGCCACCCGGCGGGCCGGCAGCGCGCTCACCTCGTCGAGCCGGGCGTCCGAGAGCATCCGGGCGGCCAGCTGCGGTGGCAGCGTGTCGGTGTCTCGGGGCAGCCGGATGGTGCCGTTCGGCTCGGGGCCGCTCGTCGTCACCCGCTTGTCCTCGTAGTCCCACACCAGTGCGCCGGCCGTCGTTGTCCGCGTGCTGCGCTCGCCGGCCGGGGTGATGGTGTCTGCGCGCCAGTCCGTCGCCGACTGCCACCAGACGCGGACCTGGGTTCGGCCACTGAGCAGCGCGCTGACGTCGTCCAGCTGGTCCGTCGTCGGCAGGGCCAGCGAGCCGATGCTCTCGGCGTAGCCCGCGTACGGCCTCGCGGCGGACGCGTGGATCCGGGCCAGCAGCGCGGCGGCCGAGGCGTCGGAAGCCCCCACCGGCGCATACCGGACGGCGAAGGGCAGGGCGACGAGGACAGCGACGACTGCGGCGCACACCCCCCACCGCCACCCCGCTCTCATCGGGTCACGGTACGACGCCTCGGTATGCGTCCTCATAGGATGGCCCGGCTGTCCGACCGCCCAACCTGTCGAAGGACCTTCCGTGCTCCGCACCAACGAGGCCGGCTCGCTTCGAACCGACCAGACCGGCCAGAGCGTCACCCTTGCGGGATGGGTCGCCCGGCGGCGCGATCACGGCGGCGTGGCATTCCTCGACCTGCGCGACGCGTCGGGTGTCGTCCAGGTCGTCGCCCGCGACGAGGTCCTGGACGAGGGCGGCGCCCACGACATCCGCAACGAGTACTGCGTGCGGGTGACCGGCGAGATCCGCCGGCGGCCTGAGGGAAACGAGAACCCCGACCTGCCCACCGGTGAGGTCGAGGTCGTCGCGTCGGCGATCGACGTGCTGAACCCCAGTGCGCCGCTGCCGTTCCAGATCGACGGGCACGTCAACGTGGGAGAGGAGGCGCGGCTCAAGTACCGCTACCTCGACCTACGCCGGCCGGCGCCGGGCGCCGCAATCCGGTTGCGCAGCAAGGTGAACGCGGCGGCGCGGGCCGTGTTGGACGGGCACGACTTCGTCGAGATCGAGACCCCGACGATGACCCGGTCGACGCCAGAGGGGGCTCGCGACTTCATCGTGCCGGCCCGGCTGGCGCCCGGGTCCTGGTATGCGTTGCCGCAGAGCCCCCAGCTGTTCAAACAGCTCCTCATGGTCGCGGGAATGGAGCGGTACTACCAGATCGCCCGGTGTTACCGGGACGAGGACTTCCGGGCCGACCGGCAGCCGGAGTTCACCCAGCTCGACATCGAGATGAGCTTCGTCGAGGAGGACGACGTTCTGGCCCTCGGCGAGGAGATCGCGGTGGCGCTGTGGCGCCTGATCGGGGCAGAGGTACCCACCCCGATGCCGCGGCTGACCTACGCCGAGGCGATGGCGCGGTACGGGACGGACAAGCCCGACACCCGGTTCGGGCAGGAGCTCGTGGACTGCACCTCGTTCTTCGCCGGGACGGACTTCCGGGTCTTCCAGCAGAAGTATGTGGGCGCCGTCGTCATGCCGGGCGGCGCCGCACAGCCGCGCAAGCAGCTCGACGCCTGGCAGGAATGGGCCAAGCAGCGCGGGGCGCCGGGGCTGGCGTACGTCCTGGTCCAGGAGGATGGGTCGCTGGGCGGCGGGGCGGCCAAGTTCCTCTCGCCGACAGAGACGGCCGGTCTGGCGGCGCACGTGGGTGCGGGTCCAGGGGACTGCATCTTCTTCGGGGCCGGAGCGGCCAAGGCGTCGCGGGCCCTGCTGGGGGCGTCGCGGCTCGAGATCGGGTACCGGTGCGGGCTGATCCAGCCCGGCACCTGGGGGTTCCTCTGGGTCATGGACGCGCCGCTCTTCGAGTCCGCCAGTGACGCCGAGGCGGCGGGTGACGTGGCCGTGGGCTCGGGGGCCTGGACGGCGGTTCACCACGCCTTCACGGCGCCGAAGGAGGAGTTCCTCGAGTCCCTCGAGAGCGACCCTGGGTCGGTGCTGGCGTACGCCTACGACATGGTGTGCAACGGCAACGAGATCGGCGGCGGCTCGATCCGTATCCATCGGCGCGATGTCCAGGAGCGGGTGTTCGCGCTGATGGGGCTCACCCCGGAGCAGGCGCAGGAGAAGTTCGGATTCCTCCTCGACGCGTTCCAGTACGGCGCGCCGCCGCACGGCGGGATCGCCTTCGGCTGGGACCGGATCTGCGCCCTGCTCTCCGACACGGACTCGATTCGCGAGGTCATCGCGTTCCCGAAGTCGGGTGGCGGGTACGACCCGCTCACCGGCGCGCCCGCGCCGATCACCGCGCAGCAGCGCAAGGAGGCGGGGGTCGACGCCAGGCCCTCATGACCGACCAGACGGTCTGCGTCGAGGCGCTACTCCCGGATGCCGTGTCGGGCGTGCCAACGGGCCAGCGGCGCCGGCGCCCACCAGTTCCACTCCCCCAGCAGGGTCATCGTCGCCGGGACGAGCAGCATCCGGACGAGCGTCGCGTCAAGGATCACTGCGGTGACCAGGGCGATGCCGATCTCCTTGATGATCAGCAGCTGCCCCGCGGCGAACCCGGCGAAGACGATGATGATGAGCAGCGCAGCGGACGTGATGATCCGGCCCGACCGCTGCAGCCCCAGGGCGACGGCCCGGTCGTTGGGGACACCCTGCCGGTAGAGCTCGGTGATGCGGGCCAGCAGGAACAGCTCGTAGTCCATCGACAGGCCGAACCCGAACGCCAGCGCGAGGAACGGGATCATCGACTCGATCGCCCCCACCGACGAGAAGTGGATGAGTCCCTGCAGGTGGCCCTGCTGGAAGGTCAGAACCAGCACGCCCAACGCCGCCCCCAGCGAGACCACGTTGAGGATGAGCGCCTTGAGCGGGATCACCAGCGACCCGGTCATGAGGAAGAGCAGGACGAACGTGCCGAGCACGACGAGGCCGACCGCATACGGGGCCCTGGACACCATGCTCGAGAGGAAGTCGCGCTGGCCGGCGGCCTGCCCGGTGACGTAGGTCGTGAACGGTGGACGGTTCGTCCGGAGGTCGTCGATGACCGCGTCGGTCTCCGGACCGACCGGTTCGCCGGCGACGCTGACCGAGACGACGCTGAGGTCCGGGGTGAGGGAGCGAACGGTGGCCCGCTCGACGCCGGGCAGCGTCGTCACTGAAGAGGTGACCCATTGCTGGGTCGTCTCCAGCGGTGCCTCGGCCACGACGGACACGTCGGCGGACTGGAGCGCGGGGTAGTCGCGGTTGAGGTTGTCGAAGAAGACCCGCTGCGGCTGGTCGACCGGAAGCATCTCCGCTCCCGATGAGGTGAGCCTCATCGACAGGGCCGGCCAGGCCAGGGCCAGGAGCGCGGCCAGCGTGACGACGATGACGATGATCGGCCGGGCCTGCACCATCCTGGCCAGCGCCGAGAACACGCCGCGGTCGGGGCCGGTCTCGCGGTGCCGGGGGACGAGCCGCTTCGCACCGAGGGTGCAGAGCGCCGGGATGAGGGTCAGGTCGACGACGATGGCGACGAGCACGATCGACACGCCCGCGGCTCCGATCGCCCGCATGATGGCCGCGTCGAACAGCAGCAGGCCGCTCAGAGCGATGGCCACCGTGAGTCCGGAGAAGAGGACGGTGCGACCGGCCGTGGCGACGGTGCGAGCGGTCGCGGCGATGACGTCCGCGCGGTCGAAGGCATGGCGCCGTCGCTCGGTGTCGGCCGCGGCGATGCGGCCCAGCTCCTCGCGGTAGCGACTCACGGTCAGCAGGCCGTAGTCGATCGAGAGGCCGATCCCGAGCAGGGTGACGACGTTGACGACGCTGGCGTCGAGGTCGATGAGGTGGGAGAACGCGAACAGCGACGCCAGGCCGCCGGCGATCGAGGCGATGGCTCCCGCGATCGGCATGCCGGCCGCTACGAACCCGCCGAAGACGAACACCATGACGAGAAAGGAAAGCGGCAGGGCGATGCCCTCACCGGCCCGCAGGTCGGCCTCGATCTGGTGCGTGATCGCGTCGACGAGGGGCCGGACGCCGCCGACGTCGCCGCTCGCACCGGGGAACGCGCCGTTGATCTGGCGGAACTGCTGCTCCACGGCCTGGTGCGCCGCCGCTTGCTGCTCCGACGTCAGGTTCCTTGCGAAGCTCGCCACCGTGACGATCCCGCCGCCGCCGGGGTTGCCGCCTCGCAGGAAGGCGGCGGCCTGCGGGTTCTGCAGGCCGCCGGGCAGCAGGAACGGTGACGTCACCGACGTGACGCCGGGGATGTTCGCCAAGTTCTGGGTCGCGTTCGTCGCGGCGGCGACGGCCGCGGGGTCACTGAGATCCGCGCCGGTGACCTGGAGGGTCAGGCTGTCGGAACTGGCCTGGTTGTCCTGGATGAGGTCCTGACCCGTCTCCGCCTCGCTGGGCGCCGACGGGGCGCCGGAGTGCAACCGCTGGAACAGCGACTCACCGGTGATCCCGCCGACCGCCACGGCGAAGGCGGCCGCGGTGAGGACGACCCAGATGACCACGAACCGCCACGGGTGCCGCGCCGAGGTGGCCCCGAGCCGGCCGAGCCGGGTCCGCGGGTAGGCCGGCTCGGGGTATGCGCCGGGCTCGGGTTGCTGGTCTGGCGGCCCCTCCGACGGCTGCGGCGACGCCTCGGCGGACCGAACGTCGACGGTGACCACGATCCAGGGTAAGCGTGGACCATGATCTCCTTCATCCTGGTTCCCGGAGCCGGCGGGGACGCGTGGTACTGGCACCGGGTCGTCCCGGCGCTGGCGACCCGCGGCTACGACGCGGTGGCCGTCGACCTGCCGGCAGCCGACGACTCCGCCGGCCTGGCCCAGTACGCCGACGCGGTGGTCGCCGCGGCCGGTGACCGTTCGGATCCCGTCCTGGTGGGCCAGTCGATGGCCGGACTCACCATTCCGCTGGTGTGCGACCGACGGCGGGTGCGCATGCTGGTACTCCTCAACGCGATGACCCCGCGCGCTGGGGAGTCGGGCGGCGAGTGGTGGGGCAACACCGGCTTCGAGCGGGCCCGGCGGGAGCAGGCGGACCGCGACGGGCGGCGGTTGGAGGACGACCCCGACTTGCTGGACGCGTTCTTCCACGACGTGCCGGCCGAGGTGCGCGAGGAGGCGTTCGCGCGGGGCGAGCCGCCGCAGTCCCGGACCCCCTTCGAGACGCCATGGCCGATGGCCGCCTGGCCGAACGTGCCGACCCGCTTCCTCGTGGCCCGTGACGACCGGTTCTTCCCG
>DATLPT010000176.1:0-8549 GCA_035535635.1 Lapillicoccus sp.
CAGTGGGTCCGGAACAAGACGTCGAGGGTCTCATCCCGGTCCGGGCGGACGTCGACTCGGCTCCGAGGCAACGCGGGTGGCTCGGCCATGATGACCTCCCGAGCAACATCGTCCACGCATACAGGTCGCCGCTGCAGCGAAAAGGTTGACTTAGGGGCGGGAGATTCTTCAGCAGTCGGGCAGGTCTGTCCTACCTCTCAGCCGCGTCGAGGGAACCGCTCGAACGCCGCGTCGATCCACCGGCTGGGTGCGTCGGTGATCCGAGCCATGCTGCGCGTCCACCAGCGAACGCCGTCCTGCGGCACCAAGAACGCCCGAATCCGTTGCCCCAATGGGCGATTGATGGCTGCGGACCTGGTGACGGTACGGATATCGTCGGCCAGCTCGGTCGGCGCCGCGCCGGGACGCGCATACCGCGACCGCTCGAGTGTGGCGACGACGTGGCCCATCACCTCCTCGGCGTGGTTGTCGAGGTCCGCTTCGCGAACGTAGTGCTTTCGCCACTCGCGCAACGTCCCCCCGCCGTTGGGTGGCGGGACGCCCAGGTCGCCGAGCCTCGAGACGAGCTGGTCCCACTGAGCCTCCGCCAGCTCGCCGGGCGTCGCCGCTCGAGAGCGGCGCCAGCGGTTGACCAGGTATGCGGTCAACGGCAGCACGAGACTGCCCAGGAGGCCGAGGAGGACCGCGAGGATGAGCACGTGCCACGGGTCGCGGAGCCAGTCCCGCACCTGGTCGCCGAAGGAACTTGCCTGCACCGGCGTGGACCCGTCGACCTCAGGGGCGCCGGGGTCACGTGCGGTGCTGGTCGCCGATCCCGTCGCACTGGAGTCGGTCTGAGGAGCGGTCGTCGCGTCGGGGACGGGTGCGGCGGCCGGGACGGTGTACGAGGGTGCCGTGCCGGTCCGCACCGCGGGCGTCGGCTCGAACCGGAGCCATCCCGCGCCCGGGAAGTACAGCTCCGGCCAGGCGTGTGCGTCGGAGTTGCGCACGGTGTAGAGGCCGTTGTCCTGTCGCCCCGGCAGATAGCCGAGCGCCATCCGCGCGGGAATCCCCTTGGCCCGGGCCATCATCACCATCGTCGTCGCGAACTGCACGCAGTACCCGACCTTGGACTTCAGGAACCGCAGGATCGGGTCGGTGATCTGTTGTCCGTTCTGGTCGAGCACGGACTCCGGAAGCTGGAGGTTGTAGGAAAAGCCGCCGTCGGACCGCAGCCACTTCTGGATCGCCGTGGCCGCGGCGTACCTCGAGGTGGTTCCCGCGGTGACCTGGTCGGTCAGCTCGTCCAGCTGGGCGGCGATTCCCGGATCGACGGTCGTCGAGGTCTGCACCTCGGGGTCGCCTCGACCGGAAGACGCACCGGAGATCCCGGCCTGCAGCTGCTCCGACGTGACGTCGACCTCCCGGTAGGTCACCGAGTACGAGTCCGGGCGGTCGGACGCGTACAGGTCTCCGGTGGCGGCGTCGGCGTACCAGCTCTCCCCACCGAAGTCGGTCGAGACGACCGGCGGGACCGAGGCGACGTTCGGTGACCTCACGTAGTTCGACTCGACCTGGAGCTGCCGGTCGGCGACCCGTACTTGAGGCGAGATGAATCTGACCTGGGTGAGCTGCTGCGTCGGAGCGCTGACCGGCCGGGGCGTCCACTCTCCGCGGACGTAGTTGGCGGCCACGAGGATGCGCAAGGGCGGTGCAGACGGAGCGGAGGTCCGGTACGTCAAGGCGATGTTGTCGTCACCGCTCTCCAGGCTGCGCGAGAGATCGACGGTCGAGTTGAACCCGACCCGGCCACCACGCCCGACGCTGCTGTCACCGCGGCCGAGCCCGTCGAGGATGTACCGCGTGGGAAGGTGCGGAACGACGGCCGGAAGCACGACCGCGGCGATGACGGCCGCGACGCCGAGCTGTCGCGCCACGTTGCCGTAGCCCCACATCACCTGGTTCTCGACCTCGACCTCGGAGGTGGGGGTGCGCAGGCTCGCGACGGTCGTCGACCATCGCTGCACCCGGCCGCGGCCCTGCCGGGCGACGAGGACGAGCCACATCACCGCTCCGACGACGAAGTACCAGGGCGAGAGCGACGACCCACCGTTGGCTGCCGCCGTGAGGAAGGCCACGAGCAGTGGCAACCCGGCGACGCCGGGGGCCTCCTCGGTGACCGCGAGGAAGTCGACGATGACCGCCAGCGCGGCCACTCCGGCGACGAAGACGAACTGGACGCCCTCGGTCGCGGGGATCGGTGCGGCATACCGTTGCATGACGGCGACGCACTCGTTGACCAGCTGTCCGATCCGCTCCCAGGCGTCGGGGCCGGGAAGGCCGTACCAGAGCCGGTCGGCCGCGAACATCGCCACCAGGACCCAGGTGGTGAGGACCAGCTGCCCGAGGAGGACCAGGAATCGGACGGACGTCACCTGGCGCATGACGAGGCCGGCCGCCGCCACCGCCAGGCAGATCCAGACGGCCAGACCGAGCCAGAACGCGTTCTCGGTCAGCGTGGTGAGACCGATGACCGCCGCGATGGTGGCCAGAGCGGCGACGAGGGCGTCGACGGCGCGCGAGATCATCCGACCAGCACCCCCCGTGTCGTGAGCGCCGACCACACGTCGGGTACGGCGTCGCCCTGGCCGGCGACCGCGACGGACCACCCAGCCGTGTGCAGCAGCTCGGCGTAGGCGATCGCGGCCGGGCCGGGGCTACGCAGCGGCCCGGTGCTGCGGTCGGAACGAGAGGTAAGCGCGCCGCCTCGCCCCCCGTCCGCAAAGGTCGGCGTGTCGAGTAGGACGGCCAGCCCGCTGCCGCCCGGCTGGCGCAAGGAGGCGACCTGCCGGAGCGCCTCCTCGTCCTGGTCGGCGAGGATCCCCACGACCAGGCCACCCGACGCGGTGACGGGATGTGCTGCTCGGACCAGCTCGGTGAGCTCGACGTCCGGGCCGGTCTCGACTTCGGCGAGCACGTCGAGCGCGTGGTCGGCGTCGGTCGTCATCGCGGCCTGGCCGTCGTGGACGGTCTCGGAGCAGATGAGGTGCGTCGCATACCCCAGACCGGCGAGATGCGTGACGATCGACGCGGCGGCGGAGACCGCCCACTCGAACGAGCTCGTGGCGCCGTGGCCCTGATGGGCGCTGACCCGGGGGTCGAGGAGGATCATCGCGCGGCGCCGGGCGGGGCGGTCCTCCTGACGGACCATGAGGTCGCCCGTGCGGGCCGTGGCGGGCCAGTGGATTCGGCGCAGGTCGTCGCCGTCGCGGTACTCACGGATCGACTGGTCGTCCTCGCCGTGCAGCGCGACCATGAACGGGATCTCGCCCTCCGCGCCGACGCCGTTGCCGGGCGGGCGACCGCCGATGAGCGGGGCGATGCGCGGGAGGACGACGATGTTGCCGGTTGCGCCGACCTCCGCGAACCGGTTCGTCAATCCGAAGGGGTCGCGCAGGACGACGCTGAGCGGGCCCAGTGGGTGGCGGCCGCGCAGGTGCGAGCGCACCGCATACTCGATCTGCCGCACCTCACCCGGCGCGAGCTGACCGAGGAGGAATCGCGGCCGGTCGCCGAGGGCGAGGTTGAGGCGCTCCTCGGCGAGCAGCAGCGGGGTCCGGCGGGTGCCGGCGTTGGTCATGACGACGGTGACGATCGCGCGTTCGTCCACCGAGACGCGCGGGGGAGACGTATGCCGCTCAACGCGCAGCAGGGCGCGCTGCCGTCGAGCGATCAGCCCGGTGACCAGCGGCAGGACGAGCAGCAGCACGCCGACCCGGCTGATGTCGGGGAACCCGAGTCCCCACCCGGCCGCGGCCAGCGTCGCGCCCGACGCGACGAACGCGCGACCCCGTCCGGTGAGGACGTCCCGAAGGCGAGCCATGTCGACCTCAGCGGTTGAACGGAGCCACGGGAACGCGGCGGAGGATCTCGGCCAGCACGTCATCGGCCGTGCGACGGGCCAGCTGTGCCTCGCCGCTGAGGATGAGGCGGTGGGCGAGCACGGGGATGACGATGCTCTGGACGTCGTCGGGGAGGACGTGGTCACGGCCCTCGATGGCGGCGACGGCGCGCGAGGCGCGGAGCAGGTGGAGGGTCGCCCGCGGCGAGGCGCCCAGCCGCAGGTCGCTGCTCGAGCGGGTGGCCGTGCTGATGTCGACGGCGTACTGGCGGATCGCCGGGCTGGCGTAGACGTCGCGGACGACCTCGATGAGGCGGGCGACCGTCGCGCCGTCGGTCGTCGGCTTCAGAGCGGCCAGTGGCGGCGCGCCACCGTGGGTGTCGAGGATGGCCACCTCGGCGCTCGGCGAGGGGTAACCGATCGAGATCCGGGCCATGAAGCGGTCCCGTTGCGCCTCCGGAAGGGGGTAGGTGCCCTCCATCTCGATCGGGTTCTGCGTGGCCATGACGAGGAACGGCTTGTGCAACTCGTAGGTCTGGCCGTCGACGGTGACCTGGCCCTCCTCCATGCTCTCGAGGAGCGCGGACTGGGTCTTGGGCGAGGCCCGATTGATCTCGTCGCCGACGACGACGTTGGCGAAGATCGCGCCCGGGCGGAACTCGAAGTCGCGCAGGTCCTGGTTGAAGACGCTCACGCCGGTGATGTCGCTGGGCAGCAGGTCGGGCGTGAACTGGATGCGCCGGACCGTACAGTCGATCGACTTCGCGAGCGACTTGGCCAGCATCGTCTTGCCCACCCCGGGGACGTCCTCGATGAGGAGGTGCCCCTCGGCGAGCAGGACCGTGATCGCGGTCCGGACGACGTCGGGCTTTCCCTCGATCACCGACGTCATCGCCTCGGTGATCCGCCGCACCACCTGGCGGACCTCGGCGAGAGCCTCGGGGGTGCTGCGGTAGGGGCTCGGAGCGGCGACGGATCGCGTCGCGGCCACCCCCGGCCCGCTGTCGGTCTGGTCCGTCACCTTGGTCACGCGTCCTCCGCCGGCTTCTCCAACACAGTCAGCACATTGATGGCCTGGGATCCGTGCTGATACCGAGGTCCCCGAGAAATCTTCCCCCACAACGCACCACTTCCCCAACGGATCCCCGCAAGACCGAATGCGAGAAGCAGCGTCGGGGCGGCTCGGGCGTCGATCGGGTGCCGGCAAGCGGCCGTTTCCGGACCACTCTGCGCCGTGGTTGGCCGCTCGAGTGGCCCGGGAGGGGGAGCGGACCAACTCCGCTCGGCGGTGTTCCTCTACGGAAGTGGAGGAAAGTGGAGTACGGTGGGGCGACGCGGAGCCACCGGGGAGCCGCGCACCGCCGCAGGGTCGACAAGGGGAGGTGGCGAGCCGTGTTCCTCGGCACCCACACGCCTCGACTCGACGAGAAGGGCCGGCTCTTTCTCCCGGCGAAGTTCCGCGACCGCCTCGCCGACGGTCTCGTCGTGACCAAGGGACAGGAGCGCTGTCTCTTCGTCTACCCGGCGGACGAGTTCGAGCGACTGGCCACCCAGATGCAGCAGGGCCCGACGTCGTCCAAGGCGGTTCGGGACTACCTGAGGGTCTTCCTCGCCGGTGCCCACGACGAGAGCCCGGACCGACAGGGCCGGCTCACCATCCCGCCGCCGCTGCGCCAGTACGCGGGACTGACCCGCGACTGCACGGTCATCGGCGCCGGGAACCGCGTCGAGGTGTGGGACAGCGCCGCGTGGGCGCGCTACCTCGAGGCCAGCGAGGAGGCTTTCGCCGAGCAGTCGGAGGAGGTGGTCCCTGGCCTCTTCTGACACAGCACCGCACGCCGCAGAGCTGAGCTCCGGCCTCCAGCCGCTGCCATCCCGGGACGCCTTCCCCCGTCCCGGGCCACCCGGGAGAGACAACCCGTCAGCGGATGGGGACCAGACCTCAGGTCGACCGTCACCACGGAATGAGAGCACCGGCATGGCCAACCCCGCACCCGCGCAGCGGCATCTGCCGGTGCTGCGCGATCGGGTCGTCGAGCTCCTGGAGCCGGCGCTCTCGGGACCGGGCTCGGTATGCGTCGACGGCACCCTGGGGATGGGGGGCCACGCGGAGGGCATCCTCGAGCACTGCCCGGAGGCTCATGTCGTGGGGATCGACCGCGACCAGGAGGCGCTCGACCTCGCGGGCCGCCGGCTCGCCCCGTACGCGGACCGGCTCACCGTGGTCCACGCGGTGTACGACGAGTTCGCGGCGGTCGTGGAGTCGCTGGGGCTGGCGACGGTGGACGCCGCCCTCTTCGACCTGGGCGTCTCGTCGCTGCAGCTGGACGAGGGGGACCGCGGATTCGCGTATCGCGTCGACGCGCCGCTCGACATGCGGATGGACCAGTCCAAGGGCGCCACGGCTGCCGACGTCCTCAACACCTACGACGCCGCCGAGCTGACCCGGATCCTGCGGGACTACGGAGAGGAGCGGTTCGCGCGGCCGATCGCTCGGGCCGTCGTGCGCGAAAGGGAGACCGAGCCGTTCCGCACGTCCGCCCGATTGGTCGAGCTCCTCCGCTCGGTCATTCCCGCGGCCTCGCAGCGCAGGAGCGGGCACCCGGCCAAGCGGACGTTCCAGGCGCTGCGCATCGAGGTCAACGGCGAGCTCGCCGCGTGGGAGACCGCGCTCCCGGCGGCGGTCGATGCACTCGCCGTGGGCGGCCGGGTCGCCGTCCTCAGCTACCACTCCCTGGAGGACCGGATCACCAAGCGCGTCCTCACCGCTGGCGCCCGGTCGAGTGCTCCGCCTGGGCTCCCGGTCGAGCTGCCGGAACACGCCGCATACCTGCGCCTGCTGACCCGCGGCGCGGAGGAGCCGAGCCCGGCCGAGGTCGCCGAGAACCCGCGAGCTGCGTCGGCGCGGTTGCGGGCGGCGGAGCGCGTTCGGGCTACCGGTACGACGACGAGGGGGCGTCGGAGATGAGTCAGAGCCTGCTGAGCACCGCGGCGCGCGTCGCGGGAGAAGCAAGCCGAGCACGGGGTATGCCGCGCCGGGGCCAGCTCGCGCCGCTGTGGGTCGTGCCGGCGGCCATCCGCCGCACCGGCAACGGCGGGTTCGCCGTGCTCTGCATGGCCCTCCTGGCAGTCGGCCTCGTCTCCCTGCTGATGATGAACACCGCCCTGGCGTCGGGGATCTACCAGCTCAAGGACCTCCGGTCGGAGTCCGGGACCCTGACCGACCAGCAGGAGCAGCTGACCCAGGTCGTGGACGACCTGCGCTCGCCCCGGAACCTCGCAGACCGCGCCCAGCAGATGGGCATGGTGCCTGCCAAGAGCATGGCCTTCGTCCGGCTGTCCGACGGGGCGGTGATCGGCGAGGCCCAGCCGGCCGCCGCAGAGCAGCGCCTCAACGTGGTCACCACCGCCGTGCCGCCGCCGGCACCACCGCCAGCTCCGGCCAACCCGGCGGCGACCGCCCCCCCGACCCCGGCGGCGACCGCCCCAGCAACCGCACCAGACCCCACGCCGAAGCCCACCCCGTGACGGCCAGGTGACGACATGACGCCACCGAACGCCCGGGGAGGGACCGGCTCGGGCGGAAGGCCACCGCCGCGGCCGAGTGCGCGCGGGCCCTCCGAGGAGCCTGACCCGCGCCCCGCGTGGCGCGACGGGGACCCTCCTGCGCGAGCCGCGCCACGACGTCCCCCGCGCCGTCGTCGAGGAGGGGTCCTCGTCGCGAACACGCACCGCCGCGTCCGGCTCATGCTCATCGCGGCGATCTTCGTCTTCACCGTCTTCGCCGCCCAGCTCCTGCGGGTCCAGGCCCTCGACGCGGCGTCGGTGCAGGCGGCGGCGTTCGACAAGCGGGTCGTCACGGAGGTCCAGCCGGCACTGCGCGGAGAGATCCTCGACCGCAACGGGGTGGTGCTCGCCTCCACCGTCGAGCGCAAGACGATCTACGCCGACCAGAAGGTCATCCCGGCCTACCAACGACGGGTCGACAACACCCGGACCGTGGTCGGGGTGGTCGGCGCCGCCCAGGCGCTGGCGCCACTGCTCGAGACCACGCCCGAAGCCCTCGTGCCCCAGCTGATGGGGAATCAGTACCGCGTCATCGCCAAGGACGTCACGCCCATGGCCTGGCGGGAGATCGCGGCCCTCGGCATACCCGGCATCTACAGCGAGCCGACGACCAGCCGCGTCTATCCCGCGGGGATGACCGCGGCGCCCTTGGTCGGGTTCGTCCAAAAGGACGGCTCCGCCGGCGGCGGCGTCGAGGTCATGGCCGACAGTGCGCTCAAGGGCACTCCGGGCAAGGTGGTCTACCAGCGGGCCCAGGACGGGACGGCGATCCCCGGCACCGACGAGGTCGACCAGCCGACGGTCAGCGGTTCCGACGTGCGCCTCACCATCGACGCCGACCTGCAGTGGTACGCCCAGAACCAGATCTCCAACATGGTCACGCAGAGCCAGGCGATGTCGGGCTACGTCGTCGTCCAGGAGGTCAAGACCGGCAAGCTGCGCGCCGTCGCGTCGTACCCCACCTTCGACCCCACCAACTTCGGGAAGACCGGTGCCGACGCCCTCGCCAACCACGCCTTCCAAGACGTGTACGAACCCGGCTCCACCGGCAAGGTCATGTCGGTCTCGGCCGCGATAGAGCAGGGCCTCATCCAGCCGACGA
>DATLPT010000177.1:0-6228 GCA_035535635.1 Lapillicoccus sp.
TGACGCGGTCGACGTCGTCGCCCGGCTCAAGGAGGAGTCCGAGGTGCCGTTGCGCTCGCACGGCAGCCTGTCGATGAACCGGGCGCTTATGGCCGCCGGCCTGGTCGACTTCGTGCAGGTCACGGTCTTCCCGGTCATCAGCGGTCAGACCGGGGAGGATCCGATCTTCCAGGGTGCGGCCGACTTCGACCTCGAGCTGGTCGAGAGCCGAACGCTCGACGACCACACCCTCGAGCTCATCTATCGGCCGACCCGGCACGGCTGAAGCACGACTGAGGCCACGGCGGCGACCGGCCGCCGGCTCCTGACATGCTGGGGCCGCCATGGCGGACCTGCTCATCACATCGCCCGCGAACCCGCGGCTCAAGACTCTGATCGCCCTGCGGCGACGACGGGTCCGTGAGGAGACCGGCACCACCCTGGTCGAGGGGCACGAGGAGCTCGCTCTGGCCCTCGCCTCCGGTGTCCGGCCGCAGACGCTCTTCGTGTGCCCCGAGCTGTTCAGCCCGGACGGCCACGCGGGCCGCCAGGAGATCGGCCGGCAGGCGGACCTCGTCGAGCATGCGCGCCAGCTCGGCGCGGAGGTCGTCCGGCTCAGCCGGTCCGCGTTCGAGAAGGTCGCCTACCGCGAGGGCCCGGACGGCCTCCTCGCCATTGTCTCCGGCGTCGGGCGCGCCCTCTCAACGCTCGACACCGGCCCCGACGGCCTCGTCTTGGTGGCCCAACGCGTCGAGAAGCCGGGCAACCTCGGGGCCATGCTCCGTACCGCCGACGCCGCAGGCGTGAATACGGTCGTGGCGGCCGATCCTGTCACCGACTGGGGCAACCCGAACGTCGTCCGCGCCAGCAAGGGAACCGTTTTCGCCGTCCCCGTCGCGGCCGCCACCACGGCAGAAACCGTGGCCTGGCTGGCCGCTTACCACGTCCGCCTCGTCGTGACCACCCCCGAGGCCGACCTGCTCTACACCGACGCTGATCTCACTGGACGGGTGGCCGTCGCCGTGGGCGCGGAGAAGCATGGTGCCGACGACGCGCTCCTGGACGCCGCCGCATACCGAGTCCGAATTCCCATGCACGGCAAGGCGAACTCGCTCAACGTCGCGGCGTCGGCGGCGGTCGTGCTCTTCGAGGCGCTGCGTCAGCGGACGGCCGCGAGCACCCCCACAAGGGGTGGTCAAGAGCACCCCTGAGCGTGTGCCACGATGGACGGCATGCGCGTGGACCACGTCTCCTACACCGCGGAGCACGACGGCCTGCAGGCAACGGCGGCTCGCCTCGCCAAGCTCATCGGGGTCGAGCCGGTCGACGGAGGGGTCCACCCACGGTTCGGAACGCGCAACGTCATCCTTCCCCTCGCGGACGAGCGCTACGTGGAAGTGGTCGAGTGCCTCGACCACCCGGCGACCGACAAGGCCCCGTTCGGCCAGGCGGTTAAGGCCAGGTCCGAGGCAGGCGGGGGGTGGCTGGGCTGGTGTGTTCGCGTCGACGACATCAGCCCGGTGGAGCAGCGGCTGGGCCGTCCTTCCGTCGAGGGAAACCGCCACCGTCCCGACGGCGTCGAGCTGCGCTGGCGGCAGATCGGGGTCAAGGGCTTGATGTCCGACCCGCAGCTGCCCTACTACGTGCAGTGGGAGGACGAGACGCTGCACCCGAGCGTCGGCGCATCGACCACGGTGACCATCGAAAGGCTGCAGATCGCCGGTGACCCTGAGCGGGTCAAGGAGTGGCTCGGGTTGCCTCCCCACCGCACGTCATCGGTCATCGACTTCATCTTCGTCGCCCCGCACGGGACCCCCGGTCTACTCGCCGTGACCTTCCTGACCCCCGAGGGCCTCGTCACCGTCTGAGCGCGGTCAGGTCTCGCCTTCGAGGTAGTCCACGAGCTCCGGGGCGGCGCCCACGTAGCCGGCCGGCGTCATCGCCGACAGCCGCGCGGCGACGTCCTCGGGCAGCCCGAGTCCCGCGATGAACGCCCGCAGGTCCTCGGCGCCGATGCGCCGCCCCCGCGTCAGCTCCTTCAGTCGTTCGTACGGCTCGTCCGTCCCGGGCACCCCCTGCGCCGCCAGCGCCCGCATCGCCGATTGCACCGCCTCGCCGAGGACTTCCCAGTTGTCGTCGAGATCGGCGGCCATGGCCGACGGCACGGCGTCGAGACCGGCCAGGCCCCGCGCGACGTTGTCGAGAGCCAGGACCGAGTGGCCGAACGCCGACCCGATGTTGCGCTGCATGGACGAGTCGGTGAGGTCGCGCTGCAGCCGCGACTGCACGAGCGTCGCGGCGAGGACGTCGAACAGGGCGTTGGAGACCTCGAGGTTGGCCTCGGCGTTCTCGAAGCGGATCGGGTTGACCTTGTGCGGCATCGTCGACGACCCGACGGTCCCCTGCCCGCGCACCTGCGCGAAGTACCCGAACGAGATGTACGTCCACACGTCGGTGCAGAGGTTGTGCAGCACCCGGTTGAACCGAGCCAGGTCCGCGTACAGCTCGGCCTGCCAGTCGTGGCTCTCGATCTGGGTAGTGAGCGGGTTCCAGGTCAGGCCGAGCCCCTCGACGAACGACCGGCTGATCCCCGGCCAGTCCGCATCGGGCACCGCTGCGAGGTGGGCCCCGAACGTGCCGGTCGCGCCATTGAGCTTGCCGAGATACTCCGCCCTCGAGACTCGGCGCAGCTGCCGCCGCATTCGCGCGGCAAGGACGGCCAGCTCTTTACCGAGGGTCGTCGGTGTCGCCGGTTGCCCGTGGGTATGCGCGAGCATCGGTATGCGTCGCAGTTCGCCGGCCATGTCGACCACCTGATCCACGACGTCGGTTGCCCGCGGGAGCCAGACGTCCGTAACCGCGCCCCGGACCATCAGCGCATACGAGAGGTTGTTGACGTCCTCGGAGGTGCAGCCGAAGTGGACGAGCTCGCCGAGTCCGGCGTCCTGCGGGTCGGGCGCGATCTCGGCGAGGCGGCGCCTGAGGAAGTACTCGACCGCCTTGACGTCGTGGACCGTCTCCCGTTCGATGGTCGCCAGCTCTTCAACCTGCTCCGGCCCGAACCCGGCGGCGACCCGGCGCAAGGCCGCCTTCTCCTCGTCGGTCAGGTGCCGGACGCCGGGCACGACCTTGTGGTCGGTGAGGTGTATCAGCCACTCGACTTCGACGTGTACGCGCATCCGGTTGAGGGCGGCCTCGGAGAGGTAGTCGACGAGAGGAGCGACGACCGGGCGGTAGCGGCCGTCGAGCGCACCGAGCGCAACTGGCGGGTCGGCGTCCGCGAACGAGGACATGGGCCCATGCTCCCAGACGGGGCCAGGCCCCTCGACGGCTCAGGCGGGAGGCAGAACCAGCCGCGGATCCATGACGAAGTCCTTGAGCTGGGCCAGGGTTGGCAGGGGAGCCTTCGTCGCCACGGTGGTGTTGTTGCGGAAGACCGCGTCGACGATGACGAACACGTAGGTCCCGTCCGGCCGGTTCCAGTGCACCTCGCGATGGGTGGCTGAGTCGACGACTTCCGCCTTTTGACCGTTGGGCAGAACGGTGGTGGTGCATTTCCGTGAAACCTGAGGGTCGTACCTGCCACACGGGAGCCGGTTCGCCGCCGGAATGTTCCCGACGCCCGGGTAGACCATCGCCTGTCCACGCTCTCCCGGGATCTGCCAGCCGAACTTCTGCCCCCACTCTTTGGTAGCATCGGCGCCGCTGCCGGTGAAGCCCACGCTCCACTCGAGTCGTGTGTGGTCAGGGTCCATGTGGTCCTGAGCCACGCCGAACAGCAGCCGATTGAACTGCTCCGCGCCGGCGGGCAAACCGAACAGGTCGGCCGTCGTGGTGGGCGCCGCGGGGATCGTTCCCGTCGACGTTGTCGGAGCCATCGTCGATGACGCGCTGATTGCCGAGGCGCTGGACGTCGCGGTCGTGGTCACGATTTGGGGACCACCCGCCGGCACCTCGGTCGCCTCCGGCCGACCCGCCAGCTGGGCCGAGAGAAGGAAGGCCACCGCGACCGCAGCTGCCGTCCCCAGCAGGGCAGCTGCGGTCGCGGCGTTCCTCCGCCGCCGTCGAGCCGTCCGGCCGCGGCGTAGGTCGTCGGACGGGTCGAAGCCTCGCTCGGCGACCTCGTCGGTGGCCTCGAGCAGGAGCGCTGTGACCGCGTTCTCGTCCATGTCCACTCCCCTCAGCCCTCGGCCCGGTCCACGGCGGCGAGGACGACCGCGAGGCTTCGCAGCGCCTCAGACGTCTGGCTCTTGACCGTGCCCTCGGCGATCGCCAGCTCGGACGCGGTCTCTCGCACCGACAGACCGCAGAGGTACCGCAGCACAACGACCCGGCGTTGCCCGGCAGGGAGCGACAGCAGTGCGGTGACCACGGCGTCCCGCACGTCGACCGCCGCCGACCCGTCGCTGACCACGGCGCTGGCGCCGGGCGAAGCGTCGGGAGCCAGACGCTCCCGGCTCCACCAGGGACGGCGAGTGAGGTCGATGTGCGCATTGACAAGGGCGCGCCGGGCGTAGGCCAACGGCGCCTCCAACGTGGAGACCCGGGGCCAGGCGAGGTACAGCCGCGTCAGGCAGGTTTGAACGAGGTCCTCGGCGACGAACCGGTCGCCGCTCAGGAGGTATGCCGTCCGCATGAGTTGAGGTCGATGCGCCCGGACCCACGCGGTGAACGCCGCGTCTTGGTCTGCCGCAGCGGATCGGCCGAGTAGGCCGGCGCGCGGTGACGTCATGTCCTCTTCAACGGAGTGAAGGGCCGATCGGTTGGGTCGACGCGCCAGACGGGCCGGACGACGTGAGCGGCACCGGGGGCCGAAGTCAGCGGCAATCGGCACGATCTGAGCCGGTTCCGCCTGCTCACTGCCGTCCACCCTCCCGCGTCGGGCTCCGGGCCGATCTTCCCAGAGTCACCGGTACGGCCGGTGCGACTCCTTCAGGAACAGCTTCAGCACCAGGACGCCGACGCCGATGAGCGCCACGACCAGTCCCTCGAGGAGGGAGCGGCCCCAAGAGGACTGTCCACGACGGGCCGCGACGTAGCCGAAGGCGCCCAGCAGGAGGACCAGGCCGACCACAGCACCGGTCGCGCTGTCGTCGTCGTTGATCCCGGCCAGACGCTCGATCCCGAACACGAGGAGGACCGGGAGCCCGCTGAGCAGGAGCGCCCGGCGTGGCGGGTCCCGTGGGCGATGCGCTCGGTGAGCCGGCGTTCGGGATGGTCGTACCGTTCGCCGACCACGTCCACGTAGTCATGCGCGACGAAGAAGACCACCATCTCGGCGCCCACGACCACGAGGAGGGCCACGACGCCGAGGGCGGCATCGGCGCCGATGGCCAGGAGCCAGACCCGCGGCGATCGCGCCGTACATCGCCAACGCCATCGTGCCCTGCCCGACCATGCCGTGGCGGCCGGCTCCTGGGTCACCCATCGGCGCGACGGCGCTCGGCGGTCACCTCCTCCGCGACCCAGGCGGCGACGCCGTGGCAGGCCGCTTCCACCTCGGCGAAACAGCGGACGAACGCCTCGTCGTCGCCGTACCACGGGTCGTCGATCTCGAGCGTCCCGGCCTCGACGGCCGTGGGGTCGAACTCGCGCAACAGATGAACCTTGGCTGCGTCTTCCTTGGTCGGCGCCCACCTGCGCAGGACGGACGCGTGACCGGCATCCGCGGCCAGAATCAGGTCAGTATGCGGAAACCAGCGCGGTTCGAACTGGCGCGCCACGTGGGCTGATCCGTCGTAGCCGCGGCGTCGCAGCTCCGCGGCCGCCCGGGGATCGATGGGGTTACCGACCTCCCACCGCGTGGTCCCGGCGGAGTCCACGGTGACCGCGTCGTGCAGCCCGGCCTCCTCGAACAGGTCCCGGAGAATCACCTCGCCCATGGGAGACCGGCAGATGTTGCCGGTGCAGACGAGGGTGACGTGGAACGGCCGGTCCCGCTCAGTTATCGAGCGAGGTCTCCATGTCCTCGTACCCGTTGGGGTTCTGGCTCTGCCAGCGCCACGTGTCGGCGCACATGTCCTCGACGGTCCGCGTCGCGACCAAGCCGAGCTCCTCGTTGGCCCGCGTCGGGTCGGCCCAGGACGCGGGCAGGTCACCCGTGCGGCGCTCGACGACGTCATACGGGACGGGCCGGCCGGAGGCGTGCTCGAACGCCTTGACCATCTGCAGCACCGAGATGCCACGGCCGGTCCCGAGGTTCCAGGTGCGGATCGGCTCGTCGGACACCGCGATCCGGTTGAGGGCCGC
>DATLPT010000178.1:0-5134 GCA_035535635.1 Lapillicoccus sp.
GCGGACACGCCTTCCGGGTCGTGCATATCTCCGGGAACTTCCAGCGTCGCCTGGGCACGTGCGCGTACCGCGGGGCCGGGGTCCGGCGCGACGAGGTCGACGCACAGCCCGGCGACGACCGCCGCGGCGTCGTGGGCATCGAGGTCGTCGAGGACGAGGCCGTTGTTCAGCAACGTCGCCGCCTCCTCGAACACCTCGCGAGCCATCTCGGGGTCCACCTCCGGCCGGGCCTTGGCCACCGCTTCTGCGGTGACCAGGAACTGGTCGAACGGCGGGCCAATGGTGCTGGACGGCATCCCGCGAGCCTGGCAGGGCGCCCACGTACCGGCAAGCGATATAGCTCGTCGGCCTGCGGACGGCGCTAGTCGTCGGGGTGGCCGTCCACCTCGGTCCGGCGAGTGCCCCACCACAGCCACAGCGAGACCGCGACGAGCGCCGCGACGGCGAGGGTCAGCTGTCCGGGCGCCCGGACGGAGCGGACCCCCTGAGCCAGGCCGGCCACGCCGAAGGTGATCACCGCGACGACTCCGAGCCGGCGCCGAACCCGTGACCAGGTGTCCGACGCCAGGTCGCCCGACGCCGGTCGGCCGCCCAACAGGACCAAGGCGGTGTGGGACGCCGCGATGGCCAGGGCTGCCGGGACCGACCACCAGGTGAAAGGGCCGGGCACTGCGGTCACCCACACCACGAGCAGGAGCACCCACAGGACCAGGTGCCCCGGCGACTCCGGCCGAGCCGCCCCCAGCACCGCCAGCGGACTGAGGACGAGGAACCACCAGGTGAAGCCGCTGCCGGCGAGGATCATCGTGGCCAGGAACGCGATCGGGCCGAGGACCACGATGGCGCACAGGACCAGCTGGACTGAGCCGTACTCCTCGGACAGTCCGAGCCGTACCAGCCGCACGCGGCGAGCGGCTGCCTCTATGCTCATCGTCGGGCCAACCGCGGAGCTCGAGCGCGACGGGACAGCTCGCGCAGCACGTGGTCGAGGCTCTGCGGCCCGTGCCAGGGGACGACCGGGACGCCGGCCGCGGTCAGCCGGTGCACGTCGACCGAGCGGCTCAGCCGTCGCAGCCGCCATGCCAGTGCGGTGAACGGGTCGTTCTCGCCGCGCCACAGGTGGTCGGGCATGGTGTCCACGACGAGCGTGGTGAGTCCTCGTGATCCGAGCCGGGCCACGACGTCGACCATCGCCGGGTCGACCAGGGGCGACAGGACGATGACGACGGCTCCGGCGCCGATGCCGGCGATCGCATACTCGCCGTCGTCGTCGCGATCGGTGGCCGGCTCGATGAGCGCCAGGGTCCCGAGCACGCGCCGAAGATGGGCCCGACCGCTGCCGACGGGCACCCGCGGGACCCGGGCGGCTCCGACGACCCGCAGGCCGACGCGGTCGCCGACGCCCAGGTAGTGCTCGGCCATCGCGCCCGCGGCCCGGACGGTGAGGTCGAGGCTGGTCGGGCGGCCGTCGAGGCCCTCGCGTGGCCCGAGGTCGCTGGTCCCGTCGACGACGAGCACGATCTGCGAGTCCTCGTCTCCATACGTCGAGGTGACGTGAAGCGTGCCCGTCCGAAGGGACACCGGCCAGTGGATCCGCCGGAGCCGGTCGCCGACCTGGAAGGGCCGGAGCCGGTCGAACTCGCTGCCGCTACCGGGCCGGGACGACCGGTATGCCCCCACCAGCCCCTCGGGGTGTGGCATGGCCGCGGACGGGGTGAAGACGGCCGGGAGCGGAAGGGTCACGAGCCGCTGAGGCGCCGAGTCGACCGGGCCGCTGCGGTAGCCGCCCCACGTCGACCACGCCCCGCACCGAAGCGGGCCGACGGAGCGCACACCCCAGCGGGTCGAGCGGAGGACGATGGCGGTGCGGGCTCTGCGGGTCAGCGGATCCGCGTCCGTCGGACGGCCGTCCTCGACGCCGATGACGCGGATGCCGAGCGGCGGGTCCTGCTCGAGGAAGACCGACGGCGAGACGGCGACGACGACGTCGTCGACGCCGGCGGGCACGGTGACCGTCGCTCGCAGCACGGTGGCCTCGCCCTCGCGCACCGTCTGGTGGCCTAGCGCCGTGGTGACGGACACGCGTTCCCGGGGCCGGCGCAACCAGGCCCATGTCGTGACGACCAGCCACGGGGTCACGAGCACGAGCAGGTCAGGCCGGTTCATCGCGAGAGCGGCAACAGCGCCGACCACGCCGAGCAGCGTGGCGCGGAAGTGCGCGGCCGTCGGCCGCCAGGGCGGCAGGACGGTTCCGGAAGAGGGGGACTCGCTCACGACGGGCGCGCCTCGCGCGCCAACGGAGTCGGGACCGTGGCGAGGACGCTGTCGACGACGCTGCGACCGGTGACGTTGCTCATCCAGAGCTCGGGCTTCACGGTGATCCGGTGGGCGAGCACCTGGGTCGCGACCGCCTTGACGTCCTCCGGCGTGAGGTAGTCCCGGCCGCGCAGGACCGCGTGTGCGCGGCCGACGAGCATGAGCGCCAGGGATCCCCGCGGGGACGCCCCCAGGAGCGAGTGCTGGTGCTCGCGGGTCGCGGTGGCCAGGGCCACGCAGTATGCGGCGACGGTGTCGTCGACGGTGACGGTCTCCACGGCGTCCTGCATGGCCAGGAGGCCGGCGGCGTCGGTTATCGGGTCGAGCGACACCTCTTCGCGTTGACGGGCGATCCGGTTGCGGAGGACGTCGACCTCCTCCGACTCAGTCGGGTAGCCGAAAGACACCCGCATGAGGAATCGGTCGAGCTGGGCCTCGGGAAGTGGGTAGGTGCCCTCGTATTCGACGGGGTTCGCGGTGGCGAGCACATGGAAGGGTCGAGCCAGGGTGAATGTCTGACCCTCGACGGTGACCTGCCGTTCCTGCATCGCCTCGAGCAGGGCCGACTGGGTCTTCGGCGGCGTCCGGTTGATCTCGTCGGCCAGCAGCAGTCCGGTGAAGAGGGGGCCCCGCCGGAAGGCGAAGTCCTGGGCCCTCTGGTCGTAGACGAAAGAGCCGGTCAGGTCGCCCGGCAAAAGGTCTGGCGTGAACTGAGCGCGGGTGAACTCGAGACCCAGCGTCGTCGCGAACGATCGCGCGGCGAGCGTCTTCCCGAGGCCGGGGAAGTCCTCGATGAGGACGTGACCGCCGGCGAGGATGGCGCTGAGAACCAGGGTGAGCGGCTGTCGCTTCCCGACGACGGCGCGCTCGACCTCGTCGAGGATGCGCTGACCCTGCTCGGACACCTGGGAGAGGGGCATGCTCACGGCGACTCGATTCTGTCGAGGAGGGCGGAAAGGTACTGGGCGTCGGCGAGCCTCATGTCGGGAGGGCGCGTCATGATGTCGGCGAGGTCGGAGGGCAGCGCATCGAGAGCCAGTTCGGGGTGGGCCAGGAGGTCCCAGCCGCGTTCGCGGCGCACCTGGTCGGCGAGGACGACCCGCAGCTGCTTGTGCAGGTCGGCGGCCAGGTTTCGGCGCTGGCCGGGCTCGTGGACCCGAGCCTCCAGACGCCGCGCGAGGGCCGACGTGCGATGGTCAGAGCCTCGGCCGAGGCCAGCCGTCGATGGTGGGCTGACGACCCACGGCTCGGCGTGGCTGTCGGTGAACCGCTCGCTGAAGACGGCGAACACCGTTGCGGCAGCGACGAAGAACGCCGCGACCAGCAGCGGCGACGGCGACAGGTCGAGCAAGACGAGCAAGACCATGGTGGCCGCATACAACAGCGCCACGCGGACCACGAGCCGGCGGCCGGACGGCAGCTCCCGCAGGCGACTCACCGGTCGGTCACCGCCCGGGCGGCGGCCGCCTCGGCCTCGGCCAGAGCCGCCCGTGCCGCCGCCTCGTCCGCGACCTGCTGGAGATCTGCGTGGATGGTCATGAGTCGGGCGATGGCCTCCTCGCGGTGTTGCTCGGTGACGGGATGCCGGGAGTACCGAGCCTCGCGGTAGAGCTCGGCGAGGCCGCCCAGGGCTGCCGGAGCGATGTCCCATGTGTGGAGGACGCGAATCGTGTACTCGGCGGCCGTCTCGGCCGGGTGCCGAGGCAGCCCGGCGGCCGACGCCGAGTCCTCCAGGTCAACCCAGCAGGCGACGATGGCGTTGCGCGGCTCGCCCGCCTTGAGCAGCGCGAGCCGGGCGTCGGCCGTCTCGACCAGCTCGTCCGGCAGTGCCGGGAGGGCCTGCAGCGGGCGTCGAGGAATCGTGCGGCTGCTCATCCGTGGGACGTTCCGCCACGCATACCGAAAGATCAGGTAGAGCACCCACAGGCACAGGCCGATCACCACGAGCTGGAGGAGCGCCACGACGGCGGCCGGCAGCTCGGGAAGCTGCGACAGGTCGGCGAACGGCCCGGTGGTCGGGGTCGTCGCCGTCGGCGAGCTCATCGGCGTGCTGGGCGGCGTGACCACCGACGCGTTGCCGCCGACCGATCGCGGCTGGGTCACGACGTCGACCGGCGTCGACGCGGTGACAACGGTGAGCAGGGCGAGCCCAGCGAGCGCCGCCCCGACCAGCCACGGCACGAAACCGCCCGGTGGACGGGGCAGGCGGATCTCCCGTGTCCCGCCGGCCATGCCTGGCACCGTACCCCGGGGCGCCGACGCGCGCGGGGCCCTGGCTGGGCTCAGGTCACCCGCGCTGGCGCGGCTCCGGCGGCACGATCTCGGCGTCGCGGACCGCGAGCGTCGAAGACGGCTCGTCAACCGCGTAGGCCAGCTCGCGGATCCGCCCGGCCGAGCGCAGGTCACCTTCCGCGGTTCGCACGCGGTCGAGCTCCGCCGACGGCCCGGCGAGGGTCATGCCGGCGATCTCCGCCCGCATGCCGACCTTCGCGTCGGACTTGGCCTTGCGGATGCCGGTCAACGCCGCACCGACCGCCGTCAGGACCGAAGGGTCGGCGCCGCGGGCGTCGCCCAGCTCGGCGGTCGTCGGCCAGGGCGCCTGATGCACAGAACCGGCCGACGGGTCGTGGAACCACGACCACACCTCCTCGGTCGCGAACACCAGCACCGGTGCCAGCAGCCGCAGCTGGAGGTCGAGCGCCAGGCGCAGGGCAGCGCGCGCTGACACGGCACCGGGGTCGGCAGCGTCGGACCCGTCCTCCTCCGAACCGGCGGCGCGGCCGTAGGCCCGGTCCTTGACCAGCTCCAGGTAGTCGTC
>DATLPT010000179.1:0-10312 GCA_035535635.1 Lapillicoccus sp.
CAGCTCGCTCTGAAGCTTGTTCCACACGGCGACGAGCGACCCGGCGACGATCGCGAGGACGACGAGGATCCCGACCGGCGCGACCCATCGACGGCGTCGGCGCTCCCGGCCTCGGGCTCGTCCGGCGACGCGCGGACGGTCAGAGGTTGGCGTGGAGGACATCGTTCAGCGTGATGCCCGAGCCGGAACGGTCGCGCGCCTCGACGGCGCCGGTGACCGAGTTGCGGAGGAACAACAGGTTGTCGCGACCCGAGAGCTCGCGGGCCTTGACCACGGAGCCGTCGGGAAGGGTGACCTTCGTGCCGGCCGTGAGGTAGAGGCCGGCCTCCACCACGCAGTCGTCGCCGAGCGCGATTCCCAGACCTGACTGCGCCCCGAGCAGACAGCGCTTCCCGACCCGGACCCGCTCGGTGCCCCCGCCCGACAACGTTCCCATGATGGAGGCGCCGCCTCCCACGTCCGAGCCGTCGTCGACGACCACGCCCTGCACGATGCGGCCCTCGACCATGGACGTGCCGAGCGTGCCGGCGTTGTAGTTGCAGAAGCCCTCGTGCATGACCGTCGTGCCCTCGGCCAGGTGGGCGCCGAGGCGCACGCGGTCGGCGTCGGCGATGCGGACGCCGGTCGGCAGCACATAGTCGGTCATCCTCGGGAACTTGTCGACGGAGCGGACCTCGACCGGCCCGTCGGCGAGCAGCGACAGGCGCACGGCCTCAAAGCCCTCGGGGAGGCAGGGTCCGCGGTTCGTCCAGACAACGTTCGCCAGCTGCGCGAAGATCCCGTCGAGGTTGATCGTGTTCGGCTGAACCAGGCGGTGGGACAGCAGGTGCAGGCGCAGGTATGCGTCGACCGCGCCGTCGGGCGGAACGTCCAGGTCGACGACGG
The DNA here is from genome assembly GCA_035535635.1 of Lapillicoccus sp. Taxonomy (GTDB): domain Bacteria; phylum Actinomycetota; class Actinomycetes; order Actinomycetales; family Dermatophilaceae; genus Lapillicoccus. Next base: position 886 of record DATLPT010000179.1, read on the forward strand.
TCTTGACCACCTCGGTGCGGGTATGCCGCTGGAGATCCTCGCCGACGAGGCGGCCGAGGTCGGCGGAGAGATCCGTGGCCTGATCAGACGGGTCGCCGAGAGCCGGTGCGGGGTACCAGGTGTCCAGGACGACCCCCGGACGGGGGGAGCCCTGGCTCGTCACGGTGGCGACGCCGTCACCCCACGCCCGGCGGTCTCCCGACATGGTGGGGAGCCTAGCGGCGGCGGTCCGGCCGCCCGTCCCGTGTCCACCGGATTTCGGCCCACGCTTGCCGAGAGGCCAAGTTTGGTCGTTCTCACGCGTTCAGAACGACGAAACTTGGCCTCTCGGCAGAGGGGCGGCAGGGGGGCGGCGGGTGGGGACGGCGGCCGATAGCCTGCGAAGCATGCCGATCGCCGAGCCCGTCGCGAGCACCGTGCGCTCACCAGTGACACCTCTCGACCTCGAAGCGGACGTCATCACGCTGACCGCGGCGCTCTGCGACATCCCGTCGGTGAGCAGGGACGAGGACGCCGTCGCCACGGCCATCGACGCCGCGCTGCGGCCGCTACCGCACCTGACGGTGAGCCGTCATGGGAACACCGTCGTCGCGCGCACCGAGATAGGGCGCCCGGAGCGGGTGGTCCTCGCCGGTCACATCGACACCGTTCCGCTCACCGACCCGCCGAACCTGCCGACCCAGCGGGTCGGCGGCGAGCTGGTCGGGCGCGGCACCGTCGACATGAAGGGCGGCGTCGCGGTCCAGCTCAAGCTCGCCCAGCAGGTCCGTGAGCCGAGCCGCGACATCACGTACGTGTTCTACGAGAGCGAGGAGATCGACGGCGAGTTCAACGGCCTGGCGCACCTCCTGAGGGACCGGCCGGAGGTCCTCGACGCCGACTTCGCCGTCCTCCTCGAACCATCCAACGGCGCCATCGAGGGCGGCTGCAAGGGCACGCTGCGCGCCGAGATCGCCACGTCGGGCGTCGCCGCCCACTCGGCCCGTCCCTGGAAGGGTCACAACGCGATCCACGCCGCCGGCGAGGTGCTGCGCCGGCTCGCTGCCTACCAGGCGCAGACCGTGACCGTCGACGGCCTCCACTACCACGAGGCGCTGCAGGCGGTCGGCATCCAGGGCGGGATCGCCGGCAACGTCATCCCCGACCGTTGCCTCGTCACGGTCAACTACCGGTATGCGCCGGACAAGTCGGCCGCGGACGCCGAGGCCCACGTCCGCGCGGTGTTCGAGGGTCTGGAGGTCGTGATCAGTGACAACGAGCCCGGAGCGCGTCCCGGGCTGACGCTCCCGGCGGCTACGGCGTTCGTCGACGCGTTGGGGCTGCCGGTCCACGCGAAGGAGGGCTGGACCGACGTCGCCCGGTTCTCCGCCCTCGGCGTTCCGGCGGTGAACTTCGGCCCCGGCGACCCGAACCTGGCCCACACCGACGACGAACGGGCACCGGTGCACCAGTACGTCGACGCCGAGCAGGCGATGCTGCGGTGGCTAGCGTGACCGACTATCGCCCCGACGACCCGGCGGCCCCGACCGAGTTCGAACCGACCCGACAGATGGGGCCGGTCACAGTCCGCGGCGGTCAGGTCCCGCCCACGACCGCCGACCAGCGGCTCCTCGACGCGCCGCCTCCCGGTGAGCGGGCCGACTGGCTCCACAACGACCCGTGGCGGGTGCTGCGGATCCAGAGCGAGTTCGTCGAAGGGTTCGGCGCGCTGGCTGAGCTGGGCCCGGCAGTGAGCGTCTTCGGCTCGTCCCGGACCAAGCCGGACCACCCGACCTACGAGCTCGCGGTCCGGGTCGGGAAGGCCCTCGTCGAGGCTGGGTTCGCCGTGATCACCGGTGGCGGTCCCGGCGCGATGGAGGCCGCCAACAAGGGGGCCTGGGAGGCCGGCGGCACGTCCGTCGGGCTCGGCATCGAGCTGCCCTACGAGTCCGGCCTCAACCCCTACGTCGACCTCGGCGTCAACTTCCGGTACTTCTTCGCGCGCAAGACGATGTTCGTCAAGTACGCCCAGGGGTTCATCGTCCTGCCCGGGGGCTTCGGGACGCTCGACGAGCTGTTCGAGGCGCTCACGCTCGTCCAGACGCGCAAGGTCACGTCCTTCCCCGTCGTGCTCATGGGGCGCGACTACTGGGGCGGCCTCGTCGGGTGGCTCCGGGAGACCGCCTTGCCGCGCGGAACCATCAACCCGAGCGACCTCGAGCTCGTCCACATCACCGACGACGTCGGCGACGCGATCCAGCACGTGATCCGGTGGGACGAGAAGGTCGACGCCCGGGAGCTCCACCGGGCGCACGACGCCGAATAGCCTTCCGAGCAGCCGTCCGGTGACCGTCCTGCCAGTCCGGCGTGGCACCATCGTCCGGTGATCTGGTTGGCGCTCTTCGTCGCGGTCATCGTGGCGGTCGTCACCGCCGCGGCCGTCCTCGGCCGGGTCGACGGCTCGCTCGCCGACGCGACGACGACGATGAGCCACGTCCCGCTGCCGGAAGACCAGCTGACACCGGCCGACATCGACGAGCTTCGCTTCGACACGGCCATGCGGGGCTACCGGATGAGCCAGGTCGACGGTGTCATCGACCGGCTGCGCCGCGAGATCGCCGATCTCGACGACGAGCTCACCCGGGTGCGAGAAGCCAACATCGGGCTGGCCAGCGCTTGGAGAGCGACCGATCTCCGCGCGAGCGGCACGGGCGACCAGGCGCCGAACCCGAAGGCGGAGAAGGCCTGAGTGGCCGTCGTCGAGGTCCGTCGCACCGTTCCTACCCCGATGGGAGCGGTGTGGGACACAGTGACGGACTTCGCCGCATACGGGCGCTGGATCCCGCTGACCTCGATGCGCACCGACCCGCCTCCCGTCCGGCTCGGCTGGGGGTTCGCCGGTTTCACCGGAATCGCCCCCATCGGGTTCCTCGACACCATGCTGGTCGTGCGGTGGGAACCTCCGGCCGACGGCGCGGCTCGGTTCGCCGTCCGCAAGACCGGGCGAGTTCTGCGGGGCTTCGCCGACGTCACCCTGACCACCACCGACGCCGGCGGGACGGAGGTGGTCTGGCGCGAGGAGATCGTGCCCCGCCCCGAGACCCTGGGGCGGCTGGCCGCGCCGGTGTCCGACCGGGCCACGGCCAGACTGTTCGCCGACGCGCTCGACCGGATGCTGGAGTCCGCCGCCAGCCGGACCACGGCCACATGACCGAGGTCGACACCACCGGGCTGCTCGTCGGTCCGGACGGGCGGTCGCGCTGCTCCTGGGCCGGGTCGGCGCCCGAGTACCTCGGCTACCACGACGACGAGTGGGGCGTGCCCGTCCATGGCGAGAGCGCCCTCTACGAGCGCATCACGCTCGAGGCCTTCCAGTCCGGTCTCTCCTGGCTCACCATCCTCCGCAAGCGCCCGGCCTTCCGCGCGGCCTTCGCCGGGTTCGACCCAGAACGGGTGGCCGCCTTCGCCGATGCCGACCGCTCGCGGCTGATGGCCGACCCCGGGATCGTCCGCAACGCCCGCAAGGTCGACGCGGCCATCGTCAACGCCCGTGCCGTCCTCGACCTGCGCGACGAGGGCGGCCTCGACGCCTATCTCTGGTCCTTTGCTCCGGAGCACCACCAGCCGCCCCGATCCCCGGCCGAGCTGCGGGCCACCAGCCCCGAGTCCGTCGCCCTGGCCGCGGGGCTCAAGGGGCGCGGCTTCGTCTTCGTGGGACCGACGACGGCGTATGCGGCGATGCAGGCCTGTGGGCTGGTCGACGACCACCTCGCGGGCTGCTTCCGCGCGGCCGCGACGTGAGCGGCAGTCCGGCGGCGGTCACCACGACCTGGAACCCGCCCGCTCGGCTCGCCGCCACGTGGCGCTTCCTCGGCGTGGTCCTCGTGACGTATGCGGGGTGTCGCCTGGTCAGCGGGATCCTTCTCGCCGTCGTCGCGACGCGGCAGGTGCCGACGGGCTGGACCGGTCCTGACGTCAGCTACCTGACCTTCACGGGCCAGTGGGACGGCCAGTGGTACCAGCACATCGCCGAGGACGGGTACCCCAAGCGCCTGCCCACCGACGAGTACGGCGTGGTCCAGCAGAACGCCTGGGCGTTCTACCCGCTGTTCCCCTTCGTTAGCCGGGTCCTCATGGACCTCACCCACCTGGACTTCTACTGGGTGGGCTCGACGCTCTCCCTGCTGCTCGGCTTCGTCGCAGCCGGAGCCATCGCGCTATTGCTGCGCGACCGGATCGGGGAGCGGTTCACCGTGGCGTCCGTCGCGCTGTGGGCCAGCCTGCCGGCCGCCGTGGTGCTGCAGGTGGGCTACACCGAAGCGATGGCCATGGCCCTGCTCACGCTGTTCCTCCTCGCGATGAGCAAGGAGCGATGGCTGTGGGCAATGGCCCTCGCGCTGCTTCTGGGCCTGACCCGGCCGATCGCCGTCCCGCTCGCTGCGGTCACCGTCGTCGCACTCTGGTGCCGGTGGCGCGAGCGGCGCGAGCGCCCGCTCGCTCTGTCCGAGATCTCGGCCGGAGTCGCGGCGCTGGTCGGTTGCGGCGTCTCCGGCCTGCTCTGGCCGGCCATCGCCGGCGCCGTCACAGGCCAGTCCAACGCATACACCGTGACGATGGCCACGTGGCGGGGCAGTCGAGAGATCGTCCCGTTCGCACCGTGGCTGGACATGTCGCGCTACTACTTCGGCTCGACGTGGGGGCCGGTGTGGCTCACCGCCCTCTTCGTCGTCATCGCCGTGATGGTTCTCGGTCCGTGGGCCAACCGGCTCGGAGCGCAGCTGCGGACCTGGTCGCTGGCCTACCCGCTGTACCTGTTCGTCGTGCTCGACCCGTTCACGTCGATCTTCCGGTACGTCATCCCGCTGTTCCCTCTGGCCCCGGTGCTCATCGGGGTGGGTGGCTACCCGCTGTGGCGCACCTGGCGCCGGTGGGTCTGGGTGCGGTTCGGAGTGCTGCTCGTAGCGTTCGTCGTGGGCCAGTGGTACTGGATCGACATCCTCTGGCGGTTCATCCCGCCGACCGACTACCCGCCGTAAGCCACCCCACGAAGCTCTCCGCTCCACCCCGATACTTCGCGCGGACCCGACCAGGCCACCCCACGAAGCTCTCCGCTCCGCTGCGATGCTTCGCGGGGACCCCGGACAAGCGGTCACCGGCCCTCGAACACCGGCTTCTCCTTGGCCAGGAACGCGTCGACCGCGGCCCGGTGGTCGGCACTCGCCCCGGTCAGCGTCATGAGCTCGGCCTCGTAGGCGAGGGCGGCGTCCAGGTCCTGTCCCGCGTTCGCGGCCACCGCCCGGCGGATCGACCCGTAGGCCAGGGTCGGCCCGTCCGCGAGCGTCCGGGCCAGCGCTGCGACGCTCTCCTCGAACTGGTCGGCGGGCGACACCGTGGTCACCAGGCCCAGGGCCAGGCACTCGTCGCTGGGGACGGTCCGGGGCAGGAGAAGCAGCTCCTTGGCCCTGGCGGTGCCGACCAGCCGGGGAAGCGACCACGACGACCCGGTGTCGCAGGAGAGGGCGATCCCGGCGAAGGCGAGGTTGATGCCGGCACCCTCGACGAGGATGCGGAAGTCACAGGCGAAGGCCATGGACGCGCCGGCCCCAGCGGTCACCCCGTTGAGCGCGGCGACCACCGGCTTGTTCATCGTCGCGAGCAGGACGGCGATCCGGTTGTAGTGGTCCACGACGGTGGTGCCGAGCGCCTCGTCGCCCCGCACCAGCGAGGCGACATGTTCGTTGAGGTCCTGCCCGACGCAGAACGCCCGGCCGCGACCGGTCAGGACGACACAGCGCACCTGCGGGTCGTCGGCGACCTGCTCGAGCACCGCGATGAGCCGCTCCTTCACGGCCCGGTCGACGGCGTTCATCGCGTCCGGACGGTTGAGGACGACGGTCGCGACGCCGCCGTCGACGAGCAGCTCGACGACGTCCTGCGCCGCATGCGGGTCCACCGACTGCTGGTCCGACGTCGTCGTCATTCGCCCTCACTCCTTGGTCCGGTGCCCGATTCGGTGGCAGTGCGCCAGTTTCTGCCGCGCCGACCATCGTGCCCGACGACCGATTTCGTCTCGCCACAACGGGCAGGTGATAATGGTCTCCAGCACTTTTGCCGGTGCTGCGCGACGCTTCTCACCACTCACCTCGGACCATTCTGAAGGAAGGCCAACCATGGCGGCGATGAAGCCCAGGACGGGCGACGGACCTCTCGAGGTGACGAAGGAGGGGCGCGGAATCGTCTTGCGGATGCCGCTCGAGGGTGGGGGCCGGCTGGTCGTCGAGATGACCCCCGACGAGGCCGCCAACCTGCGTGACGCGATCCAGGGCTGCGACGGCGTCTCCTGACCCGACGCCTCTCACTGACGAGGACGCCCCCGCACCGACGACGGTGCGGGGGCGTCCTGCTGTCGTCAGCGTTTGACGGCGACGAGGAGCCCGTCACCCGCGGGCAGCAGGGTGGTGAAGAACCGCTCGTCGGCGCGGATCGTCTTGCCGAGGTCACGCAGCGTGCGGGTGACGTCGTCGCGGGCGGCCGGGTCGGCCACCTTGTCGTGCCAGAGCATGTTGTCGAGGACCATCACGCCGCCGGACCGGAGCAGCCGAGCCGCCTCTTGGACGTATGCGGGGTACTCGGGCTTGTCGGCGTCGACGAGCACGACGTCGTAGCCGCCGTCGGTCATCCGGCCGAGCACGTCGAGCGCGGGCCCCGTAATGACTCGGGTGCGCTGGTGAGCGATGCCCGCCGAGGCATACGCCTCCTTTGCCGCCCGCTGGTTCTCGGCGTCGATGTCGATGGTCGTGAGGATGCCGTCCGGCGGCATCCCCGCGAGTAGCCACAGTCCGGAGACCCCGGCGCCGGTGCCGATCTCGACGACCGCCTTGGCGCCCACGGCGGCGGCGATCATCCGCAGAGCGGCCCCGCCGCCCGGACCGATCGGCGTGCAGCCCAGCTCCTCGCCCCGGCGACGCGCCGCGTCGAGTACCTCGTCCTCGGTGACGAAGTCCTCGGCGTACCCCCAGCTGGCCGCCTTCTGTGCGCTCATATCTCGACAGTACCGGCGCCACCCGGGCGGTTCCGGGCACGACTCGGCCCAAAGCGGGCGGTAGATCAGGGGAGGGTCAGGGTCGGCCCGGATGGTGGGCTGGCACCTAGGCCATACACAGTAAACTCATCATTTCCTCGGGAACTCTGAGGCATACCGGTTCGTCACATGGCCGGATACCTCTCGAAAGGCGTATCACGTGACCGACACCCTGACCGCGATCGCGGGCCTCAAGGATGCGGCCTCCCCTGCTGACCACGACCACGAGTCTGACCACGCGTCGGCCGACCTGGCCGTCTGGACCCCGCCCACGTGGGAGGAGATCGTCACACAGCACTCCGGGCGCGTCTACCGGCTGGCCTACCGCCTCACCGGCAACCCGCACGACGCGGAGGATCTCACCCACGACGTCTTCATCCGGGTGTTCCGGTCACTGAACTCCTACACGCCCGGCACCTTCGAGGGCTGGCTCCACCGGATCACGACCAACGTCTTCCTCGACAAGATGCGGCGCAAGCAGCGCATCCGCTTCGACGCCCTCCCGGAGGACGCGGCCAGCCGGATGGCGAGCCGCGAGCCCGGACCGGCGCAGACCTACGACGACACCCACTTCGACGACGACGTCCAGCGGGCGCTGGACGCCCTGCCTCCCGACTTCCGCGCGGCCGTCGTCCTCTGCGACATCGAGGGCCTTTCCTACGAGGAGATCGCCGCGACCCTCGGCGTCAAGCTCGGCACGGTGCGGTCCCGCATCCACCGCGGCCGCGCGCAGCTGCGCGAGGCCCTCGCCCACCGCGCTCCTCAGCAGCGCGAGCCGCTTCGTGACGCGGCCTCGTCGTCCCTAAGGCCGTCGATCCGCCCTACCGGGGCGCTCTCGGGGGCGCGCTGACCGGATGTCACGTCACCTGGGGATGCAGGTCAGCGCGTACGTCGACCGTCGGCTCGACGCGCAGGTGTTGCATGCGTTCGACCAGCACCTGGCGGTCTGCCTCGTCTGCCAGCACGCCGCCGACGAGGAACGGCGCCTCCTGACGTCGCTGCGCTCCGGTCCCACCCCCGGCTTCTCGCCCGACCTGCAGTCGATGCTGCTCGCGATGGCCCAGCCCGCGACACCCGGCAGTGCTCCCAGCTCTACCTGTCTGGGCGACGAGCTGGTCGCCGCTCCGGTGCCGTCCAGCTGGATGCGCGGGCGATCCCGGCCGACGGGCATACCGCCGATCCCTCGCGCTCCGGAGTCGGTTCGCCAGCTGCGGGTCCCGACCGTCGCTCCGGCCGCACCGGCCCTGCACCGGTCGCCCCGCCGGGCGGCGGCCATTGCCGGTCTGGCCGCCGGCGCCTCCGCCGCGGCCGCCATCGGGCTGGCCGTCGTCGGCCCGGGTCCGGGGGCGTCGGCGTCCCTGCGGACCACCGCCCCACGGGCTCCGGGTGCCACCACCGTGACCGCCGTGCCGGCCTGGTCGGCGGGGTCCGGGCTTACCGCGTGGTCGCTGCGACAGGCGCTGCAGCGGCCGGGACGGTGAAATAGACCTCATGACCGACTCCCGACCCGACGAGCGCGGCGAGGGGCGGCCGGAGCCCGACGCGCCCGCCTGGCACAGCTTCGGCGTCCCGCACGGTGGCGCGCCCGAGCCGCCGCCGTACACGCCCGCCATGCGGGAGCGGGCCCGCGGTGACCTCACCCAGCCGATCGACACCTCGGCGACGCAGGAGGTCCCGCCGGAGCCGAAGCCGGACCCGACCGGGTCCGACGCTCCGCGGCCGTGGTGGACGACGCCCGGCTCAGCGGCCGCGGAGTCGGCCCAGGCCGGCGGACCCGCCCCGGCGGGCAGTCGGCCTCCGCTGCCGCCGCCGACCGGGGACCCGTATGCGCCGAGCTGGGCTCCGCATCCGTCCGGCACCCCGTCGGGACCGGCGGCGCCTCCGTCGATGTCCGAGTTCGGGGGACCGGGCGGGCCGGGCGCGACGCATACGACGGTCCTTCCCGGCAGCTCCTCGCCCGCCCAACGCCGCAGCCGTTCCTGGCTGCCGATGGCCGTTCTCGCCCTGGTGGCGGTCCTCATCGGGGGCGCCGTCGTCCTGGGCGGCCAGACGCTGCTCAACCGCACCGCCAGTCTTGGGTCGGCGGTCCCGGCTCCGGGGCCGGGGTCCACAGCCCGGCCGGACGGCAGCATCGCCAAGATCGCGGCGGACGCGTTGCCGAGCGTGGTGACCATCCGGATCAAGACCTCGGAGGGCAACGGCACCGGATCCGGGTTCGTTCTCGACAAACAGGGCCACATCCTCACCAACAACCACGTCGCGACCGCGGGTGGGTCCGGTGCGAGCCTCACCGTCGAGCTGAACAACGGCACGAGCCTTCCGGCGACCGTCGCCGGCGCCGACGCGTCCTACGACCTGGCCGTGCTC
>DATLPT010000180.1:0-10022 GCA_035535635.1 Lapillicoccus sp.
CCGCGACCTGATCCGGCGCCGGTCGGTCTCGATCTTGGTCTCGCCGGGTCCGCGGGTGCCGACCCCGCCCGACGCGGCCACGTTCCTGGGGTCGGGCAAGGCCCAGGAGCTGCGCGACATCGTCATCGCGGTCGGCGCCGACACCGTCGTCTGCGACGGTGAGCTGGCGCCGGGCCAGCGACGTGCCCTGGAGGACGTGGTCAAGGTCAAGGTCATCGACCGGACCGCGCTGATCCTCGACATCTTCGCCCAGCACGCCAAGAGCCGGGAGGGCAAGGCCCAGGTCGAGCTGGCTCAGCTCCAGTACCTGCTGCCCCGGCTCCGCGGCTGGGGTGAGTCGATGTCCCGGCAGGCCGGTGGCCAGGCCGCCGGGGGGCAGGGCATGGGGTCCCGGGGTCCTGGTGAGACGAAGATCGAGCTCGACCGCCGCCGGATCAACCACCGGATCGCCAAGCTCAAGCGCGAGATCGGCCACATGAAGACCACGCGCGAGACCAAGCGGCACGGTCGCCAGGCCAACCACGTCCCGAGCGTGGCGATCGTGGGCTACACCAACGCCGGCAAGTCGTCGCTGCTCAACCGGCTCACCGGCGCCGGGGTGCTCGTCGAGAATGCGCTGTTCGCGACGCTCGACCCGAAGGTCCGGCGCGCGGAGACCGAGGACGGGATGCCGTACACGCTCGCCGACACAGTCGGGTTCGTGCGCTCACTGCCGACCCAGCTCGTCGAGGCGTTCCGGTCCACGCTGGAGGAGGTGGCCGACGCCGACCTGCTGCTGCATGTCGTCGACGGCAGCCACCTCGACCCGGAGGGACAGATCTCGGTGGTCCGGGGCGTGCTGGCCGACGTCGGCGGCCACGACATCAAGGAGATCGTGATCGTCAACAAGGCCGACGCCGCCGACCCCCAGGTGCTCGACCGGCTCCGACGGCATGAGCCGCACTCGATCGTCGTCTCGGCGCGGACCGGCCGAGGGCTCGCCGCGTTGCGCGACCTCATCGCCGACGAGCTCCCTCGGCCGGACATCGACGTCAAGGCGGTCATTCCCTACGATCGCGGTGACCTCGTCAGCCGGCTCCACCAGCAGTCCGAGGTGCTCAGTACCGAGCACCGCGAGGACGGGACCTTTCTGCACGCGAAAGTGCACCCGCCGCTGCTGCGCGAGCTGAACGCCTACCTCGTCTGATCCCAGGCGGTCCTAGTCCGGGGTCCCCGCGAAGTATCGGAGCGGAGCCGAGAACTTCGTGGGGTGACCTAGGCGGCCGTCGACGACTCCGGCGGGTCGAACCAGCCCAGCTGGTCGTCTCCTGGCGGCCGCGGGTCAGCGGCAGGTGCGGAAGAGTAGCCCCGTGACGCTCGGTCCCGCCGGTCGCCGACCTTCGGAGCCCAGCGCCGAGCATGCCCGGCTCGCCGAGTCGCCAGACGACTCCGACCCGTGGCGGCTCTGGGGTCCGTACGTCGCGGGGCGCCAGTGGGGGACGGTTCGCGAGGACTACTCCGCCGACGGTGACGCATGGGCGGACTTCCCCTTCCACCAGGCGCACCGACGCGCATACCGCTGGGGCGAGGACGGGATCGCCGGGCTCTGCGACCGGTTCGGGTTCCTCAACCTCGCGGTCGCGATGTGGAACGGCCACGACGACCGGCTCAAGGAGCGGCTGTTCGGGCTGACCAACCCGGAGGGCAACCACGGGGAGGACGTCAAGGAGTACTGGTGGCACCTTGACGCCACGCCCACCCACTCGTTCGGGCAGTACCTCTACCGGTATCCGCAGGCGGCATTTCCTTACGACCAGCTGGTCGCCGAGAACGCCGAACGGTCGCGAACCCAGAACGAGTTCGAGCTCAGCGACACGGGGATCCTCGCCGAGGACCGGTTCTTCGACGTCGTTGTGACGCACGCCAAGGCGGCACCGACGGACATCGTGGTCAGTGTCACCGCAACGAACCACGGACCGGACTCGGCGCCCCTCCACCTGGTGCCGCAGCTGTGGTTCCGCAACACCTGGGCTTGGGGTCGCGACGACCGGCAACCCCGCATCACGCTGCTCCACCGGCCCGACGTCGACGAGCAGACCCACGTGTCGGTGGAGGCCCGGCACGGGCAGCTCGGGCGATACGTCCTCACGGCGGAGGGCGCGCCGGGTCTCGTTGAGCCGCTGCTGTGCGACAACGAGTCCGACGCCGAGTCGTTGTGGGGCGTCCCGAACCGGTCACCGCACCCCAAGGACGCCGTCGACCGCGCAATCGTCCACGGCGACCGGTCGGCGCTCGCCACGGACGGCACCGGGACCAAGGCGGCGTACCACTACCGATGGGATGCGGTCGCCCCCGGGCAGTCGGTGACCGTGCGGCTCCGGCTGACCGCTGCACCGATCCTCGACCGGCCGTTCGCGACCGCGGACGCGGTCATGGCCGACCGGCAGGCGGAGGCCGACGCCTTCTACGACGTCGTGATCCCGGCCGGCGTCCCCGACGAGGACCGCCTCACCGCTCGCCGGGCCTTCGCGGGGCTGCTCTGGACTAAACAGCTGTACCGGTACGACGTCGAGGAGTGGCTCGACGGCGACCCTGCCTCGCCGCCCCCGCCGTGGGAACGCCTCCGTCCCGAACCGGACGGTCGCAACACGGCCTGGCGCAACGTCGCGCTGGCCGACGTCATGTCGATGCCGGACGAGTGGGAGTACCCGTGGTTCGCAACCTGGGACCTGGCTTTCCACACGGTCGCGCTGGCCCACGTCGACCCCGCCTTCGCCAAGGCCCAGCTCGTGCTGCTCTGCCGGGAGTGGGCTCAGCACCCCAACGGACAGCTGCCCGCGTACGAGTGGGCGTTCTCCGACGTCAACCCGCCGGTCCACGCCTGGGCGGCCTGGCAGGTCTACCTGCGCGACGGCGCCTGGGACCGCGACTTCCTGATCCGCATCCTCGCCAAGCTGCTGCTCAACCTCTCCTGGTGGGTCAACCGCAAGGACTCCGAGGGGTCGGACCTGTTCGAGGGCGGGTTCCTCGGGATGGACAACATCGGCGTCTTCGACCGCTCGCGGCAGGTGCCCAAGGGCTGGCGCTTGGAACAGTCGGACGCCACCGCGTGGATGGCGTTCGTGTGCCTGTCGTTGATGCGGATCGCGCAGGAGCTCGGCCGGACCAACCACGCCTATGACGATCTGGCCACGACCTTCCTCGAGCGGTTCCTGGCGATCTGCCGGGCGATGCGGTCGTTCGGGTCGATGGGCGTCTCGCTGTGGGACGAGCAGGACGGGTTCTTCTACGACGTCCTGGTCGGTCCGCACGGCGAGACGGAAACGATGCGGGTGCGGTCGCTCGTCGGTCTGCTCCCGCTGCTCGCCGTGGCCAACTGCCCGCCGTGGGTCCGGGGTGAGCTGACCGACTTCGACGAGTCGCTGCGGTGGCTCGAGCGGCACCGACCGGACGAGGTCGCCTCGCTGGCAACGACGCATCCCGCTGACAGCGACGCCCTGACCTTCGCTGTGGTCGACCCGGCCCGGATGACCCAGCTGCTCAGCCGGCTCCTGGACGAGGGCGAGTTCCTGTCACCGCACGGGATCCGCTCGGTCTCCGCCGCGCACCGCGACGGCGTCACGATCGACGTGGCCGGCATGAGCATGGTGATGCACTACACGCCGGGGGAGTCCGACTCGGGCCTTTTCGGAGGCAACTCCAACTGGCGGGGTCCGGTGTGGTTCCCCCTCAACGTGCTGCTCGTCGACGCGCTCCACACGTATGCCGCGGGCTCGGCCGCCGCCATGACCGTCGAGTTCCCGACGGGGTCGGGTGAGCGACTGGGTCTGCACGACATCGCGCAGCGGATCGAGGACCGACTCGTCGGCCTGTTCCGGCCGGGTTCCGACGGACGTCGCCCCAGCGACCCGCGCGACCTCCTCGACGGTCCCCTGTGGAGCACGCAGCCGACGTTCTCGGAGTACTTCCACGGCGACACCGGTACCGGGCTCGGGGCGTCTCACCAGACCGGGTGGACCGCGCTGGTAGCCCACCTCATCTGCACCCCGCAGTCGGCCTACGACCCGGGGGAATCGCCCTCCGACCGGTGATGCGACCGCCAGCCAGGTCTGCATCGGGGCCGCGACGCCGTGGTCGTCGGTGAGGTGGTCCAGGCGGCGTCCGAGCTCGACGGCCAACCGGTCCTGCTGCGCGGCGGGCAGCCCGGTGACGACGTCGGCCAGTGGGGCGCCGCCACCTCCTGGCGCAGCAGCTCCGGCGCCGATGGGAACCGCGCCGCGAAGGGTTCGGCGAACCCGGCCGCGACGAGCAGGTCGCGCAGCTCCTCGCGGTCGCCCAACGCGAACGGAGCACGCATGCTCACGGCGGCGTCGCCACCGACCCGCCAGTCCACCGCCGGCGCCAGCCGTGCCGCCACCGTGACCATGGCCGGGTTGACGTCCACGGCGACGACGCAGCCGGCCGGCCCTACCAACGCGGCGGCTTGCCGACCCACCACTCCGGTCCCGCAGGCCACGTCGACGACGCGGGTACCGGCGGCGAGTCCGACGGCGGCGATCAGGTGTCGGGCGAGGTCTCGAACACTGTCGGCACCAGGTAGGCCTCGTAGGCCTCGGGAGCGGATCCCTCCAGCTGGAATCCGGACTCGGTCTCGTCGCGCACCCCCGTCTCCTTCCGCCGTGGGCGGAGTCCGATGGGGTGGACGACCAGGTTACCGGGCTACGGCGTCGCGCGAAGCCCACTCGGCTGGTGGCGCCACGCATACGAGCAGAGCGTCGTCACCGCGCAGAGGTAGAGCACGCCGACGAACAGATGGGGACCGACCACGCGGAACGTCCCAAGGGCCGCCTGGAGGATGCCGCCACCGATGAGACAGGCCGCGAACACCAGCGGCCAGGCGGGACCCCCTGCAGTCGGTACCGGGCGGCGATCGCGAAGCAGACGCTCGCGATCACGATGACGACCCACGCGTTGGCCCGGTGGACCGTCTCGAGCAGGTCGCTCTTGTCGCGGGCGATCAGTGACGCGCCGAAGCCGGACCCGAAGCCCGCCTGTCCGATCGCCACCCCGAGCAGCACCGTGGACCAGATCCGCAGCTGTCGCACCACGAGCGCGAGTCTAGGTTCCGGGGACCCCCGGCCGGGAGGCCCGCAGGAAACAGGCATAGCGTCGCCCGACGTGACCATTCGACTGGGCTACCAGGTCCCCAACTTCTCTTACAGCACGCCGGTGTCCGAGCTGTTCCCGACCGTCGTCGCCCAGGCGCGCGAGGCCGAGGACGCAGGCTTCGACGCGGTGTTCGTGATGGACCACTTCTACCAGCTGCCCGGCATCGGGTCGCCGAACCAGCCCATGCTGGAGGCCTACTCGGCCCTCTCGGCCCTCGCGACGGCGACGTCGCGCGTCCAGCTCTCGGCCCTCGTCACCGGGAACACCTACCGCAACCCCAGCCACCTGGCGAAGGCGGTCACGACGCTCGACGTCGTCAGCGGCGGTCGTGCCGTGCTCGGCATCGGGGCCGGCTGGTTCGAGCTGGAGCACCGGCAGCTCGGGTTCGAGTTCGGGACCTTCACGGACCGGTTCGACCGGCTTGAGGAGGCGCTGTCGATCATCGCGCCGATGCTGCGCGGCGAGCGGCCGACCGTCGACGGCCGTTGGTACCACACGGAGTCCGCGCTGAACGAGCCGCGGATCCGCGACGATCTCCCGATCCTCATCGGTGGGGGCGGGGAACGAAAGACGTTCGGGCTCGCCGCGCGGTATGCGAGCCACCTCAACATCATCTGCGACCCCGCCGAGCTGCCCCGCAAGCTCTCGGCCCTCGACGACCGGTGCACCGAGGCCGGCCGGGGCCGGGCCGACATCGACACGAGCTTCCTCGCGTCGGTCGTCCTCGGCCCCGACCGCGAGGCCGCGCTGGCCAAGGCCGAGGCGGCCCTGCGGAGCCGTGGCGTGGACCTCGCCGCCATCGACCCGCAGCGGCGCGCGGCAATGGAATCCCGCATGTTCGCCGGTAGCCCGGAGGAGGTCGCCGCCGGCATTCAGAGCCGGATCCTCGACGCCGGCATCGGCGGCGTCGTCGTCAACCTCATCGCCGACGGTCACGAGCCAGGAGTCGTGACGCGGGTGGGCGAGGCCCTCGCGCCACTGGTCCGCTAGCCAGGCTCGGGGGTGACCGGCGGCACCCCACGCGGACGGTTGGTGGTTGATACCCCCTGGGGGTATGCTTGCCATGTGAGTCAGGACTACACGACGCATACGCACGCCCCTGCGCACGCCCCTGCGCCCGCCCCTGCGCCCGCTACCTGGTCGATGGCGGCCCAGGCGACGCTGCACTGCCTCACCGGATGTGCGATCGGTGAGGTGCTCGGGATGGTCGTCGGGACCTGGCTGGGGTGGTCGAACTTCGCCACCGTGGTGCTCTCGATCGCGCTGGCCTTCGTGTTCGGTTACGCGCTGACGGTCCGGAGCGTGCTGCGGTCCGGGCTCGATGTGCGGAGCGCCCTCAAGGTCGCGCTGGCCGCGGACACGGCGTCGATCGCGGTGATGGAGGTGATCGACAACGCGGTCGTCCTCGCCGTTCCGGGAGCGATGGACGCGGGGCTGCGGTCGTTGCTGTTCTGGGGGACCTTGGCGTTCTCGCTGGCGGTCGCGTTCGTCGTGACGACGCCGTTCAACAAGTGGATGATCGGCCGGGGCAAGGGGCACGCCGTGATGCACGCCTTCCACTGAGTGGTCGAACCGGCGCGACGACTCCCTCATGTCTGAGCTGTTGCGGCCGGGAGCGCCGGCCGAACCGCCTCCACGGCTCAGACAACCGCACTCGGCGGCTGCTGTGGACTGCCGCGGCAGTGACACCCGCGCGGCCTACGCTGGGCGGGTGCCCGCTGACCTCGACGCGTTGCTCGAGGCAGCGGTAGCGGGGGTCGACGGGACCGAGCGGCCGGGACAGGTCGAGATGGCGCATGCCGTCGCCCAGGCCATCGACACCGGGGAGCACCTGCTCGTCCAGGCCGGCACCGGCACGGGCAAGTCCCTGGCGTACCTCGTCCCCGCGGTGCGGCAGGCGATCGAGGGCGGTAAGCCGGCGGTCGTGGCGACGGCGACCTTGGCGTTGCAGGCCCAGATCGTCGACCGCGACATGCCTCGGGTGGCGTCGGCACTGGCGCCGCTGCTCGGGCGCACGCCGACGTACGCGTTGGTGAAGGGCCGGCGCAACTACCTCTGCGCCCACAAGCTCCAGGGCGGCTTTCCCGACGAGGACGACTCGCTCCTGGCGGTGGACCAGGTGAGCGCCTCGGTGTCGCGGCTGGGTGCGGAGGTGGTGCGTCTGCGCGAGTGGGCGTCGACCACCCAGTCCGGTGACCGCGACGAGCTGGTGCCGGGGGTCACCGACCGGGCCTGGCGGCAGGTGTCGGTGTCCGCCCACGAGTGCCTGGGCGGGAGGTGTCCGATGATCGCCGAGTGCTTCGTCGAGCGATCCAGGGAGGCCGCCAAGGACGTGGACGTCGTCGTCACGAACCACTCGTTCATGGCCATCGACGCGTTCGAGAACCGGCAGATGCTGCCGGAGCACGACGTGCTCGTCATCGACGAGGCGCACGAGCTGGTCGACCGGGTGACCGCGACGATCACCGACGAGGTCAGCGCGGGGATGGTCACCACCGCCGCTCGCAAGGCGGCCAAGCTGGCCGACGGCACCGACGACGTGGTCGATGCGGCGGACCTCTTGGAAGGCGTCCTCGATGAGGTCCGCGAGGGCCGGATCGACGACCTGTCGGAGGGTCTGGTCCTCGCGCTCACGCGCGTGCGGGACACGACGCGGGCGGTCCAGACGGAACTCAAGCCTGGGCCGGGTGAAGCGGCCGACGGCGCTCGCCAGGTGGCCCGAGCGGCGATCGACGAGATGTACGAGAACACAGCGCGCATCCTCGAGCGCCGCGACCTCGACGTCTTGTGGCTGCGGCGCGACCCGAGACGCGGACCGGTCCTGAACGTGGCACCGATGAGCGTGGCAATGCTCGTCCGGGACCGGGTCTTCGCAGACCGCACCTGCGTCCTGACGTCGGCGACGCTTGAGCTGGGTGGCTCGCTCGACGCGGTGGCGGGGACGATAGGGCTCCGCGGCGAGGGGTCGCCGGCCTGGCGCGGGATCGACGTGGGGAGCCCGTTCGACTACCAGCGGCAGGCCATCGTCTACGTCGCCCTTGACCTCCCGGCGCCGACGCGGGACGGGACGTCGCCGAAGGCCCTGGACGAGATCGAGGCTCTGGTTCGGGCCGCCGGTGGCCGGACGCTGGGACTGTTCTCGTCGATGCGGGCGGCCCAGAGCGCGGCGGAGCAGCTGCGGGCCCGGTTCTCCGCCGACGGGACCCGCATCGCGATCCTGTGCCAGGGCGAGGACCAGATCTCGACCCTGGTCAGGGACTTCGCGAGGGAGCCGTCCACGTGTCTGTTCGGCACGTTGACGCTGTGGCAGGGCGTCGACGTGCCGGGTTCGTCGTGCCAGCTCGTCGTCATCGATCGGATCCCGTTCCCGCGTCCCGACGACCCGCTCGCGTCGGCGCGATCCGAGGCGATCGCCCGCATGGGCGGGAACGGGTTCATGGCGGTGTCGGCGACACACGCGGCGTTGCGACTGGCTCAGGGTTCCGGTCGGTTGGTCCGGGGGGCGGAGGACCGCGGTGTCGTGGCCATCCTCGACTCGCGGATGGTCACCGCCCGGTACGCGGGTTTCCTCCAGCGCTCGCTGCCGCCTTTCTGGCCCACAACGGACCGCGAGCTGGTGCTCGCCGCGTTGGCGCGGCTCGACGAGCTGGCGCCGCCGGCGGTGCCGGTCAGTGACCCGGCGCTGCGCGGCCTGGTCGGGGCATCGGAGGGTTCGGGTGCGGGTGGCGAGGCGCTCGAGCCCGGCGTCGACCACCGGCCGGTCGCCGGGCCACCGCCGGTTCCCCCGTCGGCGCGGACGGCCGTCACGGTGGGGTACGCGTGGACGCCGGCGAAGGACGAGGCGCTCCGCGATGCCGTCGAGGCGGGCATTGAGATGCAGGACGTCGTCGAACAGCTGGAGCTGCCGGTCGATGCGGTGCGAGCGCGTCTGGTCCAGCTGGACCTCGAGCTGACCAGCTGGCGCCAGTGAGGATGGCGCCGCCGAAGGACGCCGGCCTTCCGCCGAAAGGCCAACTTTGGTCGTTCTCAGGCACTGAAAACGACCAAACTTGGCCTCTCGTCCGGATGAGGAGGGGGCTGTCGTCCGGGCGTGACAGGGTGACGTCGTGAGTGCGATATGCAGCGCCGTTCTGGTCCGCGGACCCGAGCAGCTCCTCGCCGAGCGGGCTGTGTCGGCCACCCTCCGCGAGCTGCGTGACACCGCGCCCGACCTCGAGGTCATCCGCATCACGGCGGCGATCTACCAGCCCGGTGAGCTGGCGACGCATACCAGCCCTTCGCTGTTCGGAGGCGACAAGGCCGTGGTCGTCGAGCGCCTGGACGAGGCGACCGACGAACTTGTCGACGATCTCACCGCATACCTCCAGATCCCCGCGGACGACGTCACCCTCGTGGTCACGCACTCCGGTGCCCAGCGCGGCAAGCGGGCCGTGGACGCGCTGGTCAGGCAGAAGGCGCGGGTCGTCGAGTGCCCCGCCATCAAGACCGACCGCGACAAGACCGACTTCGTCGCGAACGAGTTCCGCCGGGAAGGCCGCAAGGCGACACCCGAGGCGGTGCGCGCCCTCGTCGAGGCGCTCGGCCGTGATACCCGGGAGCTGGCCTCCGCGATCGCGCAGCTGGTCGCCGACACCGAAGGAGTCGTCGACGACCGGGTCGTCGAGCTCTACCACGGAGGCAAGGTCGAGGCGACCGGCTTCCGGGTCGCCGACGCCGCCGTCGCGGGACAGACGGGGGAGGCGCTGCGGCTGCTGCGCCACGCGATCGCCACCGGCGTCGACCCCGTCCCGATCGTCGCCGTCCTCGCATCCTCCCTGCGGCAGCTGGTGAAGGTGGGGTCCGCCGGCCGCGGCAGCTCGCAGCAGCTGGCCAAG
>DATLPT010000181.1:0-1833 GCA_035535635.1 Lapillicoccus sp.
TAGGGCGTCTTCTGGCCCTGGACGTAGAAGTTGCGTCGGCGCAGCGTCATCGCGTCGACCTTCAGGAGGGGCGCACACCGCCCGAGGATGTCCTCGATGACGATCATCCCCTGCGGTCCGCCGAACCCGCGGAACGCCGTCTGGGACGTCTTGTTCGTCTTGGCGATACGTCCGTTCACCCGGACGTTCGGGATCCAGTAGGCGTTGTCGATGTGGCATAGCGCCCGCGACATGACGGGTTCTGACAGGTCCAGGCTCCAGCCGCCGTCAGAGGTCAGCGTGGCGTCGAGGGCCAGCAGCCGACCGTCGCGGTCGAAGCCGACCCGCCACTCGGCGTGGAACCCGTGCCGCTTGCCGGTCATGGTGATGTCCTGGGTCCGGTTGAGCCGCAACCGGACCGGGCGCCCGGTGAGCGTGGCCCCGAGAGCGGCGATCGCCGCATACCCGTGCGGTTGCATCTCCTTGCCGCCGAAGCCGCCGCCCATGCGGAGGCACTGGACGGTCACCTCGTGGTTGTGCCGTCCGAGGACGTGGGCGACGATCTCCTGCGTCTCGGACGGGTGTTGAGTGCTGCTCTGGACGAAGACCTGGCCGTTCTCGTCGACGTGGGCGAGCGCCGCGTTGGTCTCGAGGTAGAAGTGCTCCTGCCCGGCGAACTCCAGCTCGCCGCAGAAGACGTGAGCGGCCGATTCCAGGGCTCGCTCGACCTCGCCCCGCTCCATGTGCGGCTGAGCGCCCTGGAAGCTCTTGGCGGCGATCGCCTCCTTGACGTTGACCAGCGCCGGCAGGGGGTCGGCCTCGACGACCACCGCGGCCGCGCCGAGGCGGGCCGCCTCGAGCGTCTCCGCCAGGACCCAGGCGACGGAGTGACCGAAGTACATGACCTCGTCGGTGAAGAGGGGCTCGTCGTGCTTGATGCCGGCGTCGTTGACGCCGGGGACGTCGGCAGCGGTCAGGACCCGGACCACGCCCGGGACATCGAGCGCCGGTGCGGTGTCGAGCCGGGTCACCTTCGCGTGGGCCTGGAACACCTGCACCGGGTATGCGTGCAGGCAGTCCTTCGTGCGGCCCACCAGGTCGTCGGTGTAGAGGGCCAGCCCGGTGACGTGTTGGGAGGCGCTCTCGTGAGGGAGTGCTTCTCCGACAACAGGATTCGCGGGACGTTCGGACAGAGCGCTCATGACTGCTCCTCCTGTCGCGACTGGTGGGAGTAGAGCTTGAGCAACGACGTGCCGAGCATCGCCGCGCGGTAGTCGGCCGACGCCCGCTGGTCGTCGATCGGGGTGCCCTCCTGCCGGAGCACGCCGGCGGCCACACGGACCGTCTCGCGCGACCAGGACCGGCCTTCCAGAGCGGCCTCGGTGTCGAGCGCGCGGATCGGGGTCGCGGCGACGCCGCCGAGCCCGATGCGGGCTTTGACGACCTCGCCGTCGACGACGTTGATGGCGTACCCGACGGCGACGCTGGAGATGTCGTCGAAGCGGCGCTTGGCGATCTTGTGGAAGGCGTTGATCTCGGCCAGCGGCAACGGGATGCGGACCGATTTGATCAGCTCGTCAGCGCGCCGGACCGACGATCGGTAGCCCGTGAAGTAGTCGGCCAGCGGGACCTCGCGCTCGCCGTCGTGCGAGGCCAGGACGAGCACCGCCTCCAGGGCGAGCAGGGCCGGTGGCGTGTCGCCGATGGGAGAGCCGGTGCCGAGGTTGCCGCCCAGCGTCGCCCCGTTGCGGATCAGCCGCGAGGCGAACTGGGGCAACACATGGTCCAGCAACGGGATTCGCCCCTGGAGGCGGCGCTCGATCTCGGTCAGCGTGAGCGCGGCCCCGAGCTCGA
>DATLPT010000182.1:0-5350 GCA_035535635.1 Lapillicoccus sp.
GACGTGCTGGCCAACCACTTCGACTTCCTGCCGCTCACCTACAGCCGCCTCGTGCGCACACCTGTCGTGACGACGATCCACGGCTTCTCTTCGCCGCGGATCGTCCCCGTCTTCCAGGCCTACGCCGACATCGCGCACTACGTCGCCATCAGCGCCGCCGACCGGCATCCGGACCTCCCGTACGCGGCGACCATCCATCACGGGATCGACACGGCCGCGTTCACCTTCCAAGCGGACCCGGGCGAGCACCTGCTGTTCCTCGGCCGCATCCACCCCGACAAGGGCACCCACCTGGCGGTCGAGGTCGCCCGGCGGACCGGCGTACCCCTGGTCATCGCCGGGATCGTCCACGACGAGGAGTACTTCCTCGGGGCGGTCCAGCCCCACGTCGACGGTCGGCTGGTGCGGTACGTCGGGTCGGTCGGTCCCCAGGAGCGGGACGCGCTCCTCGGCGGGGCGCTGGGCCTCCTGCACCTCGTCGAGTTCGCCGAGCCGTTCGGGCTGTCCGTCGTGGAAGCGCTGGCCACCGGGACGCCGGTCATCGCCCGTCCGCGTGGATCCCTGCCGGAGCTCGTCCGGCACGGCCGGACCGGCTTCCTCGTCGACGACGTCGACGGGGCGGTAGCCGCGGTGAACGAGCTCACGACGCTGGACCGGGCGGACTGCCGGGCCGACGCGGTCGAGCGGTTCGACCAGCAGCGGATGGTCGACGCCTACCTCGACCTCTTTCACCGGGTCGTCGCCGAGCACCGGATCAGGTGAGCGCGTCGAGCACCTGGTCCGCAGCGGCATACGGGTCGGTGCTCCCGTCGACCACCTCGGCCGCGAGCCGGTCGACGCTGTCGTCGTGGCGGAGGTTGCCCATACGGCGACGCAGCGCCGTGACGACGAGCGCCTCGATCTCGTCCCCCGCACGGGCGACGCGCCGGTCGCGCAGGGCGCCCGTGCGAGCCAGCCACTCGGTGTGCTTGTCGATCGCCTCGACGACCTCGTCGACCCCCTCGTTGCGCGCGGCGACGGTCTTGATCACGGGCGGCCGCCACAAGCCCGGCTGCTTCCGGTCGCCCAGCGAGATCATGTGCCGCAGGTCGCGGACCGTGGCGTCGGCGCCCTCCCGGTCGGCCTTGTTGACGACGAACACGTCCCCGATCTCGAGGATTCCGGCCTTGGCCGCCTGGATCCCGTCGCCCATCCCCGGCGCGAGCAGCACGACGGTCGTGTCGGCCAGCCCGGCGACCTCGACCTCCGACTGCCCCACCCCGACCGTCTCGACGAGGACCATGTCGCAGCCGGCCGCGTCCAGCACTCGGAGCGCCTGAGGCGTCGCCCACGCCAGCCCACCGAGGTGACCGCGCGAGGCCATCGAGCGGATGTAGACCTCCGGATCGAGCGCGTGGTCCTGCATCCGGACCCGGTCGCCGAGCAACGCTCCCCCGGAGAACGGCGACGACGGGTCGACGGCGAGGATCCCGACCCGCTTCCCCCGCTTCCGGTATGCGGCGACGAGGGCGTTCGTCGACGTCGACTTCCCGACGCCCGGGCTCCCCGTGATGCCGACGACGTGCGCGTTGCCGGCGTGCGTCGCCAGGGCGGCCATGATCTCACGCAGCGCGGGGTGCTCGTCCTCCACGAGGGAGATCAGCCGGGCGACGGCCCTGGGTGACCCGTCCCGGGCGGACTGGACCAGTGCTGGGACGTCTACGGGTCGGGCAGCCACCCGGGCGACGCTAGCGAACGGGGTCGGCGCCGCGGGCGCCGGTCAGGCGGCCGGTGGGACGCGCAGGACGAGGGCGTCGCCCTGTCCGCCGCCGCCGCAGAGCGCCGCCGCCCCCACGCCACCGCCGCGCCGCTTCAGCTCGAGCGCCAGGTGCAGGGCGAGCCGGGCGCCGGACATCCCGATCGGGTGGCCGGTGGCGATGGCCCCGCCGTTGACGTTCACCTTGTCCAGGTCGATCCCCAGGTCCTTGGTCGAGGCGAGCGCCACCGACGCGAAGGCCTCGTTGATCTCGACGAGGTCGAGGCCGGCGGGGTCGATACCCTCCTTGGCGCAGGCCTGCCGGATCGCGTTGGCCGGCTGCGCCTGGAGCGTCGAGTCCGGGCCGGCGACGATGCCGTGGGCCCCGATCTCGGCGAGCCACGTCAGCCCCAGCTCCTCGGCCTTGGACTTCCTCATGACGACCACCGCCGCGGCGCCGTCGGAGATCGGGGACGCCGAACCGGCCGTGATCGTGCCCTCCTTGGAGAAGGCCGGACGCAGGCGGGCCAGCGCCTCGACGGACGTGTCGGCGCGGACGCCCTCGTCGGCCTTGTACTCGACCGGGTCGCCCTTGCGCTGCGGGATGGAGACCGACACGACCTCGTCGTCGAAGACGCCGTCCTTCCACGCCTTGGCCGCGAGCTCGTGCGAGCGGGCGGCGAAGGTGTCCTGATCCTCGCGGCTGAACGCATACTCGCCAGTGTTGGCCTGGTCGGTCAGGGCGCCCATGGCCTGGTCGGTGAAGACGTCCCACAGACCGTCGTAGGCCATGTGGTCGCGCATCGTGACGTCGCCGTACTTGTAGCCCTCTCGCGCTTTCAGCAGCAGGTGCGGGGCGTTCGTCATCGACTCCTGGCCGCCCGCGACGACGATCTCGACCTCACCCACCCGAATCAGCTGGTCAGCCAGCGCAATCGCGTCCAGTCCGGAGAGGCAGACCTTGTTGATGGTGATCGACGGGACGCTCATGGGAATCCCGGCGTTGACCGCCGACTGTCGCGCGGGCATCTGGCCGGCGCCGGCCTGCAGCACCTGGCCCATGATCACGTAGTCGACCTGCTCGGGAGAGACGCCGGACTTCTCCAGCGCGCCCCTGATGGCGAACCCGCCCAGGTCGGTCGCGGAGAAGTCCTTGAGCGACCCGAGGAGGCGGCCCATCCCGGTGCGGGCACCCCCGACGATGACGGTGGGATCTGCACTCATGGGGACCTCCTGAGGCGGTCGACGACGTCGGCGGACGAACCTCGATTCTAGTCTCGCGCCCCTACCGGCCGGTGCCGGCGCAGGGTGGCGCAGCCCACACCCGCCCGCCGACCTGCTCGGCGGTGCTGTTCAGGGACGGGTATCAGGGGGCAGATTGGACTTCTCCAACAGTCATCGTCCCCAGCGTGTGGTCTGTCCCCGGAGGTCGTCATGCCGTACGTCAGCCGATTTCTCCCGAGCCAGTCGGCTCCGCTGTTCCACAACGGACCCTGGCCCGCCGGGCTCGACCTGCGGATCTCACTCGCGGGGCTCCCGGCAGTGTCGATCGACGTCACCCAGATGGGCCTCTGCGGCGGGATGTCGTTCCTCGCCCGTGACATCCACGAGAGCGGGACGCCGCAGCTGCGCGCCACCAGCTCGCGCAGCATCCCCCTGCCGCTCGGCCGGCACATCCTCGCCCGGCTGCTCGACAGCTTCGTCGGCCCCGGCGTCATCCCGTACTGGATCCACGCGATACAGGAGCTCGACCACGGGACATGGTTCTGGGGCAAGGGCCTGTATGCGGAGACGGTCGACACTGCGCGGCAGGTGATGCGGTACGTCGGCGCCGGCGGGCTGGTGCCCATCGGGGTCGTCCTGGCCCAGAGCGCCTGGCCGTGGGACGTCTTCCAGAACCACGTCGAGCTGGTCTACGGGTACGACCTCGTCGACACTGCACTGACCCTGCACGTGTACGACAGCAACTACGAGGGCAGCGACAACGTCACGATCACCCTCGACGTCGGCTCGTCGGCGCCGGCGCGGCCGATCCTCACCAACGGCACGTCGATGCCGGGCCGCTCGGGGTACATCCGGGGGTTCTTCGTCCTGCCCTACCAGCGCAAGGACCCCAGTCCCGCCTACGTCGACGACGGCCAGGTGACGTTCGCCGGACCGGTCCCGACGTCCGTCACGCCAGGCGAGACGGTCAACCTCTCGGTGACCATCGACAACAGCGGGTCGACGACGTTCGACCCAGGCCAGGGGTACCGTCTCGGCACGCAGTCTCCGCCCGACAACACCGACTGGGGAACGACCCGGTTCGAGCTGTCCGAGAGCGTCGACCCGGGCCGGGTCTCGACCCAGGCGGTGTCGGTCCGGGCTCCGCTGACCGGCTCGCCGACTCTGCAGCTGCAGATGCTGCGCGAGTCCGTGCACTGGTTCGGCCGGCCGACCGAGCCGGTGACGGTGACGGTCAGCACCACGGCTCCAGTGGCCTGACCGGAGTCAACCGCACGGGCATACGCTCGCGCCATGAGCGAGTTCCCGCACCTGTTCACGGCGATCGACCACGTCGGCGTCGCCGTCGCGGACCTCGACGAGGCCAAGGCCTTCTACGAGCGGATGTTCGGTATGCGGCTGGTCCACGAGGAGGTCAACGAGGAGCAGGGCGTGCGGGAGGCGATGATGTCGGTCGGCGACTCCGGCTCGTGCGTGCAGCTGCTCGCCCCCCTCGGCCCCGAGTCGACGATCGCCAAGTTTCTTGACCGGAGCGGTCCCGGCGTCCAACAGGTCGCCTACCGGGTCGAGGACGTCGAGGAGGCCGGCACCCTCCTGCGCGAGCGGGGACTGCGACTGCTCTACGACGCGCCTCGCCGCGGCACCGCGGGGAGCCGGGTGAACTTCGTCCACCCCAAGGACGCCGGTGGCGTGCTCGTCGAGCTCGTCCAACCGGCGGCGTACCACTGATCTGAGGTACCTCGGGGACCTCGACTTTCTGAGGTAGTCGTGCCGTCAGAAGATAGGTCGTCCTCCCCATGTCCCCGGGTACCTCAGCAGCGCACTCTCGTTGGCGTCGGAGCAACCCAGCCCGACACATCCGAACCAAGGAGTGCTGCGATGTTTCCCATCACCACTGTCGACACCGTCACCGCGGACCGCAGCCGCCGCCTCGAGGGCTACCGCGGCTGGTCGCGCCGCCGCCACCAGCCCGCCGGCCCCGACGCCGACGACTCCGCCCGCCCCCTCGACGGGCACCGACCGGTGCTTCGGCCCGCGTTCGGGCACTGAGGCCCGTGGCCCGCGAGGGCAGCTCGCCGCATACCGAAGCACCGCTCGGGACGGGCGCCCAGCAGGAGCAGAGAACGAACCCCGCGACCTCCGACGAGGAGTTGTCGCGGGGTTCGTCGCATTCGCAGTCAGCCGCCGAGTCCACCGCCGACCTCACGCCCGGGCTGTCCGACCCAGGCACGATGATGGTCGCCATGTCGACGCTGAACCGGCGCACCCCTCTGGTCGGACGCGACGAGCTGCTCGCCGAGCTCGTCTCGTTCTCCGCCGTCGACGACCCCCAGGGCAGCGGCTCCGTTCTCGTGGGCGGTGACGCCGGCGTCGGCAAGACCCGGCTGCTGC
>DATLPT010000183.1:0-3754 GCA_035535635.1 Lapillicoccus sp.
CGCGGCGTAGAAGCTCCCTTGCTGGCCGGCCAGGAACTCGCCGCGGGTGAGACCACCAGCGCGGATCGACGCGACCGCGTCGCGGGTGAAGTCGTAGTAGTAGAGGTACTCGTTGGGGAGCGCCCCGATCTGGCGGATCCAGTCCAGGCCGAAGAGCCGGCCCTCCTCGGTGGCGCCGAGGAGGCGGTCGTCGGCGAGAAGCCGGGGCAGCAGGTCCTCACCGGCGACCTGCAGTCCGCGCAGCCAGCCGAGATGGTTCAGCCCGATGTAGTCGAGGGCGACGGCCGCATGCGGGTCGACGCCGAGCAGTCGTGCGGCGCGCTTGGCCATGGTGATGGGGGTGTCGCAGATGCCGACCACGCGGTCGCCGAGGACGTGGCGCATTGCCTCGGTGACCATGCCGGCCGGGTTGGTGAAGTTGAGAACCCACGCTTCGGGAGCCACCGCTCGCACGCGCTCGGCGATGCGTCGCGCGACGGGGACCGTGCGCAGTCCGTAGGCGATCCCACCCGCGCCGGTGGTCTCCTGGCCCAGGACGCCGAGCTCGAGGGCGACCCGTTCGTCCTGGACGCGCGCGGCCAGGCCGCCGACGCGGATCGCCGAGAACACGAAGTCGGCCCCCTCCAGTGCGGCGTCCAGCTCCGTGGACATGGTGACCGCGGGCGCCTGGTCAAGCCCACCGTCGGTGGAGGTATATCCGAGCGCTCTAGCGCTCTCGGTACCCTCCATCCACGGATATACCTCCACCCGAGAGCGGAGGACGTTCGCGATGACGTCGAGGCGGCCGGCATCGGTGTCGTAGAGCACGACCTCGGTGACGCCCGAGTCCCCGGCCGCGAGAGCCGCATACACCAGGGGTGTGCGAAACCCGCCGCCACCGAGGATCGCGAGCCTCACGCCGGCCGCCGGGAGGTCACCGCAGGGCGAGGTAGAGGCGAACCGAGTCGGCCAGCCGTTGCGCGACGGCCTGGGCCTGCGACTCGTCGGTGGCCTCGACCATGACTCGGACGAGCGGTTCGGTCCCCGACTTGCGCAGCAGCACCCGGCCGCTGCCGTCGAGCTCGTCGGACGCCTTGGCGACGTCCTCGAGCAGCGCCACGTGCGAGTCCACCTGGGACGTGTCGACGCCGCGCACGTTGACGAGGACCTGCGGCAGCCGGGTCATCACCGACGCCAGCTCGTCCAAGGCCCGACCGGTCTCGGCGACCCGGGCGGCGAGCATCAGCCCGGTGAGGATCCCGTCGCCGGTCGTCCCGTGGTCGAGCAGGATGACGTGTCCGCTCTGTTCGCCGCCCAACGCATACCCACCGGCCTTCATGTCCTCGAGGACGTACCGGTCGCCGACGGCCGTCTGGCGCACCGTGATGGCGGAGCGCTCCATGGCCTGCAGCATCCCCAGGTTCGACATGACCGTGGCGACGAGGGTGTCCGAAGCCAGACGTCCCTTGTCCCGCAACGAGATCGCGAGGATCGACATGATCTGGTCGCCGTCCACGGACCGGCCGGACGCATCGACCGCGAGGCACCGGTCGGCGTCGCCGTCGTGGGCGATGCCGAAGTCGGCCCCTTGCGTCACGACCGCCTCGCAGAGGTGCTCCAGGTGCGTCGAACCGTACCCGTCGTTGATGTTGAGGCCGTCGGGAGCGTTGCCGATGACCGATACTCGCGCCCCGCCGCGCCGGAACGCCTCCGGGGACGCCACCGACGCCGCGCCGTTGGCCGTGTCGAGGACGACGTGCAGGCCGTCGAGACGGTTGGGAAGGGCGACGACCAGGTGCTGCACGTAGCGCTCAAGCGCTTGGTCCAGACGACGGATCCGGCCAACGCCGGCGCCGGTGGGCCGCTGCCACCGTTCCCGCATCCGCGCCTCGATGGCGTCCTCGACCTGGTCGGGGAGCTTGTGGCCGCCCCGCGCGAAGAACTTGATCCCGTTGTCGGGCATCGGGTTGTGCGACGCCGAGATCATCACGCCCAGGTCGGCGCCGAGGTCTGCGGTGAGGAAGGCGATCCCCGGCGTCGGCAGCACACCGGCGTCGAGGACGTCGACGCCGGCCGACGCGAGGCCGGCCACCGTCGCCGCGAGAAGGAACTCGCCCGAAGCGCGTCCGTCGGTGCCCACCACCGCGGTCGGCCGGTGCCCCTCGAACTCACCGGACTCGGCGAGCACATGGGCCGCGGCGACCGCCAGGTCGAGGGCCAGCTCCGCCGTGATGTCCTGGTTCGCGAGTCCGCGGACCCCGTCGGTCCCGAAGAGTCGAGCCACTGCGCCTGGTCTACCTCTCTACCGCGCCAGCGATTTGCCGACGGAAGAACCTACTACGCCGCGAGGGCGGCCCCTGGCATACCGGGACCGCCCTCGCGCGGAGCAGCGCGCCTCAGCGCTTGCTGTACTGCGGAGCCTTGCGGGCCTTCTTGAGGCCGGCCTTCTTGCGCTCGGGGACCCGCGGGTCGCGGGTGAGGAAGCCGGCCTTCTTGAGGACCGGACGGTTCAGCTCCTCGTCGACCCCGTTGAGGGCCCGCGCCACACCGAGGCGGACGGCGCCGGCCTGGCCGGACGGGCCGCCGCCGTGGACCCGGACGAGGACGTCGTAGGCGCCGGTCAGATCGAGCACGGCGAGCGGCTCACCGACGATCTGCTGGTGGACCTTGTTGGGGAAGTAGGACTCGAGCGTGCGGCCGTTGACCTGCCACTCGCCGGTGCCGGGGACGATGCGCACCCGGGCGATGGCCTGCTTCCGCCGGCCGGTCGCCGCGCCGGGTGCCGAGGCGCTGGGCCGGGGGGCGGCCTCGCCGGCGACCGGCGCTGTCGACTCCGAGGTGTAGGAGGTCAGCTCCGGCTCGTCGGTCTCGAGCGCGTCGGGGTTGGTGATGTCAGTCAACGGGGTTCCTTACTGCGCGACCTGGGAGATCTCGAACGGGACGGGCTTCTGGGCCGCGTGGGGGTGGGTGTCGCCGGTGTAGACCTTGAGCTTGGTGAGCTGCTGCCGGGCGAGGGAGTTCTTCGGGAGCATTCCGCGGACCGCCTTCTCGACGGCCTTGGTCGGGTTCTTCTCGAGCAGCTGTGTGTACGAGGTGGACTTCAGGCCGCCCGGGTAGCCCGAGTGGCTGTACGCCTTCTTCTGTTCCGCCTTGGCGCCGGTGAGCACGACCTTGTCGGCGTTGACGATGATCACGAAGTCGCCGGTGTCGACGTGCGGCGCGAAGGTCGGCTTGTGCTTGCCGCGCAGGAGGATGGCGGTCTGGCTGGCGAGACGGCCGAGCACGACGTCGGTCGCGTCGATCACATGCCAGGTGCGATCGACCTCGCCGGGCTTGGGGGTGTACGTGCGCACAGGAGTTCGCTTTCTGGAGCGGAGTCGAGCGGGTCTTCGGTATGCCTCTGCGCGGTGCCGCTCTTTGGCTCGGAAGAGGGGCGCGACCCGCGGCGGAACGCCCCGCGAGAGCACAACCTCTCCATTGTAGAGAAGCTCGAGGCGGCGGCCAAATCGCTCCTGATGGTGCCGCATACTGGCTGTGACCTGCGACGATGTCACTCAACGCTGTGGTGCACAGATCTTGTGCAAAGACATTGTGCACAGTTATTGTGCACGCATGACCACAACACCGCCTCCACCGGCCGGAACCTGGGGTGCCACGGACACCCCGTCGGAGCTGCATCTCAGCGCCGCCGCCGTCAAGGTCCTGGCCCACCCGTTGCGCTCCCGGATCGTCACCCAGCTGCGCCGCAGCGGGCCGCTCACCGCAACCGCGCTGG
>DATLPT010000184.1:0-1812 GCA_035535635.1 Lapillicoccus sp.
CACCGGCATCATGACGTTGAGCTCGAAGTTGCCGGCCGCGCCGGAGAACGTCACCGCCAGGTCGTTGCCGATGACCTGGGCGCAGGCCATCATCGTCGCCTCGCAGATGACGGGGTTGACCTTGCCGGGCATGATCGACGACCCCGGCTGCAGATCGGGGATGAGGATCTCGCCGAGACCGGCCCGCGGCCCCGACCCCATCCAGCGAAGGTCGTTGCAGATCTTGTAGAGGCTGACCGCCACGGTCTTCAGCGCCCCCGACGCCTCGACGAGGCCGTCGCGCGAGCCCTGCGCCTCGAAGTGGTTCCGCGCCTCCCGCAGCGGAAGGCCGGTGTCGTCGACGAGGAGACCGATCACCTTGTCGGCAAATCCCCCCGGCGTGTTGATCCCTGTCCCCACTGCGGTCCCGCCGAGCGGCAGCTCGCCCACCCGGGGCAGCACCGCCTCGAGGCGCTCCACCGCATACCGGGTCTGCGCCGCGTACCCGCCGAACTCCTGCCCGAGGGTGACCGGCGTGGCGTCCATGAGGTGCGTGCGTCCGGCCTTGACGATGTGGGCGAACTCGTCGGACTTGCGCTCCAGCGAGTCCGCGAGGTGGGTGAGCCCGGGGATGAGCTCCTGGACGATGGCCGCAGTCGCGGCGAGGTGCACGGCCGTCGGGAAGACGTCGTTGCTGCTCTGCGAGGCGTTGACGTGGTCGTTGGGGTGGATTCGTGACCCGTCTCGCGAGGCGAGAGTCGCGATGACCTCGTTGGTGTTCATGTTGGTCGAGGTCCCCGAGCCGGTCTGGTAGACGTCAAGGGGGAATTCGCCGTCGTGCTGTCCGGCGGTGACCTCTGCGGCCGCGGCTTCGATCTTGTCGGCGATCTCGTCCGGCAGGACGCCGAGCTGGCTGTTGACGCGGGCGGCGGCGCCCTTGATCCGCCCGAGGGCATGCACGACCGCCGGCTCGATCGGAGTTCCGGAGATCGGGAAGTTCTCGATCGCCCGCTGGGTCTGCGCCTGGTAGAGCGCGTCGCGGGGGACCCGGACCTCGCCCATCGTGTCGTGCTCGATCCGGTATGCGTCGGTGCCCGGCTGCGTCGTCGTCAGCTGGTCGGTGGTCTCTTCGATCGTCACCCGCCCAGTCTGCCGCGTCCGCCTCGGCGGGGAACGACGTGGTGACCGATCAGTCGTGAGGCAGGCGGCAGGATGTGCGCCATGGACTCGTCCTCGCCGTCGGAGCCGCTCACCCGGCTGGCCGCCGCGCACGGCGTCGCCACCGACTACTGGGACTGGCAGGGGCGGCACGCGCCGATCTCCGCGGAGACGATCGTCGCGGTGCTGGCCGCGCTCGGCGTTCCGGCGCACACGCCGGATGGGGTCGAGGCCTCCCTGCGGGAGGTCGGCGACCGGTTCTGGCGGCGGACTCTGCCTCCGACCGTCGTCGCGCGCGAGGGGTGGGCGCCGTGGATCTACGTGCACGTTCCCGACGGCACGGGCGTGCGGCTGACGATCGACCTCGAGGACGGCCGGGAATGGGATGTACGGCAGGTCCACCACCTCGTGCCGCCGCGCTGGGTGGACGAGCGGGTGGTCGGGGAGGCGGCGTTCGAGCTGCCCTGGAACCTGCCGCTGGGCTGGCACCGGCTCGTCGCGCACGTCGATGCCGAGCCCTTGGACGCGTCCACGACGACGGCCACGGTCGTCGTGACGCCGCACCGGTTGACCCTTCCGGAGGGGCTCGACGAGCGGCGCGCCGTGGGAGTGGCGACTCAGCTGTACCAGCTCCGGTCGAGTGGCTCCTGGGGGATCGGCGACCTCGACGACCTG
>DATLPT010000185.1:0-10745 GCA_035535635.1 Lapillicoccus sp.
CCGGACTGGCCGACATCCACATTCACTTCCTGCCACCGCAGATGCTGGCGAAGGTCTGGGCGTACTTCGACGCGGCGGAACAGATCTACGGGATGGCCTGGCCGGTCCAGTATCGAGCCGGCGAGGCAGAGCGGCTGGAAACGTTGCGGCGGCTCGGTGTTCGCGCGATCCCGTCACTGACCTACGCCCACCGCCCTGGCATGGCGCGCTGGCTGAACGAGTGGTGCGCTGCGTTCGCCGCGCGGGTGCCCGACGCCGTTCACTCCGCGACGTTCTTTGCCGAACCGTCCGCGGCCACTGACGTCCGCGACGCCCTCGCAGCCGGCGCCCGGTTGTTCAAGGTCCACGTCCAAGTGGGCGTCTTCAGCCCGGTCGACCCGCTGCTCGACGAGGCGTGGGGCGTGCTCGAGGAAGCCCGCGTGCCGGTGGTCATCCACGCCGGATCCGCACCGCGGCCCGGCGAGCACACGGGTCCCCGACCGGTCGCTGAACTGCTCCGGCGCCACCCCGGGCTGGTGCTCGTCATCGCCCATCTGGGAATGAGCGAGTACCACGCCTTCGCGGACCTCGCCGAGGCCTACGACGGCGTGCACCTCGACACGACCATGGCCGGTACCGACTTCACCGAGCGCTTCGCGCCGCTGCCGCCGGGGTACCTGCCGCGGCTCGCTGCCCTCCGCGGCAAGGTCGTGCTCGGCAGCGACTTTCCGAACATCCCGTATGCGTACGCGCACCAGATCGAGGCGCTCGACCGGTGGGAGCTCGGCGACGACTGGCTGCGAGCAGTGTTGTGGGAGAACGGGAACCGGCTGATGCGCCTCCAGGACCAGTGACCATCGTGCCTTGATGGCCGCTTCAGCCCTGTGCTGCGCGCACCACGAAGTCGGCCAGGTCGGCGCTCTGCTGCAGCCGGGACGGCTCGTGGACGTACATCATGTGGCCCGCGTCGTAGTAGCGATGCTCGATATTGGCGCGCAGCGAATCCGGGATCCGCAGGTGTGCGACGACGTCCTGGGCGGCAAAGTAGGGTGTGGCGCCGTCGTATCGACCGTGGGCGACGTGCACCTTGAGGTGCGGGTTCTGCCGCATGGCCCGCTCGAGGTTCGGCGACACGTCGACCGGCCGGCCCTCGAAGTCTTTGTAGGACCATGGCTGCACTCGCGACGAGATCTGCTCGTAGTGCAGGTCGTTGCGGTATTCGAGCTCGTCACGGATGTATGCGTTGAAGGCCGCCGCGTACGGCCCGACGATCGCGTCGAACGACGGGTCCTTCTCCGATAGCTCGGCGATGCCGCTCTCGGCCGGCCCGGCGAACCGGCAGTCGAGCCGACCGACGACCAGCCGCCGGTCCCGCAGCAGCTCTGTGAAGAAGCGCAGGTGCTCGATGCGCAGCTCGGCCCGGTCGACGTAGTCCTCGGTGAGCCCGGTCAGCCTGGCGACCGTCGCCACCGCGTCGGCCCGCTCGGCCGACGTGAGTCGGTCCCCGCGTGACAGCACCCACGGGTAGTCGCGCGACGCATACCCGTCAGCTTCGGTGAGCAGCGACGCGAGTCCCCGTCGGCCCTGCCGTCCGTGGTAGTGCGATGCCGCCGCGTACGTGGGCAGGTAGAGAGCGTGGGCGCGATCGTTGCGCTGGTTCTCGAAGTCGATCGAGCTCAGGTCGAGAACGCTGGAGATGAGCATGATCCCGTTGAGGTAGAGGCCGTACCGCTCCTGCAGGAACTCGGCCAGGGCCGCGGCGCGCAGCGTGCCGTATGACTCGCCGGCGAGGAACTTCGGCGACATCCAGCGGTTGTTGCGCGCGATCCACAACCGGATGACCTCGGCGACGGACTCGAGGTCGCCCTGGAACCCGTGGTACGTCCCGGGTTTCCCACCTTCGACCGCCCGCGAGTAGCCCGTCGACACGGGGTCGATGAAGACGAGGTCGCTCACGGCGAGCAGCGACTCCGGGTTGTCAGCCAACCCGTAGGGCGGCGAGATGAGGTCGCCGACGTCGCCCATGAGGACGCGGCGCGGCCCGAACAGCCCCATGTGCAGCCAGACACTTGACGAGCCCGGACCGCCGTTGAACGCGAAGGTGACCGGCCGCTGAGCCGGCTTGGCGTCATCGAGGGTGTAGGTCGTGACCGAGACCTGGGCCCTGGGCCTCAACCCCTTGAAGACGCCGTCCTCGTACAGCTCTTCACGGAGAACCAGCCGTCCCGCGACGGCGGTGTAGCGCAGCGTCCGCCGCCCGATCCGGAGGGTATGCGACGTGGTGACGAGGTCGTCGGTCGGCTCGGCCGGCCGCTTGGTCACCTCGGTGACGGTCTCGGTCGTGGTCTGGGACTCGGGATCCACCCGCAGCTGCGGAGCGGACTTCTGGGGCAGGATCGTCGGGCATACGGTCACCATAGCCAGCAGGGGTCAGACGTCTCGGCGAGCCGGTGGTCCCGCCGTGGCAGTGAACGCCTGGGGCGCAACGAGATCCGCGGCGTCGAACACCTCGGCTATGCGCCGTTCGACGGCCTCGGCCTGGTCCGCGGGCACCAGCGCGACAACCGAGCCGCCGAAGCCACCGCCGGTCATCCGGGCACCGAGCGCCCCAGAGCGCAGAGCGGTGTCGACGACGAGGTCGAGCTCACGGCAGGAGACCTCGTAGTCGTCCCGCAGCGACGTATGGGACGCGACGAAAAGCCGTCCCACCTCGTCGAAGTCGTTGCGGCGAAAGGCATCGACGCAGTCCCGAACGCGCTGGATCTCGGTGACCACGTGGCGGACCCGAGCCCGCGAGACGTCGTCCGGCAGCCGGTCCAGCGCCGCCTCCAGGTCCGTCGGCGCGACGTCCCGGAGGGCGGCGACCCCGAGGGAGGCCGCGGCCGCCTCGCACACGGCGCGGCGAGCGGCGTACTGGCCGTCGACCAGCGCGTGCTCGGCGCGGGTGTCGACGACGAGCAGGACCAGCCCCTGGGCGCGCGGATCGAACGGGACCTGTTCGACGGCCCCCGAGCGGCAGTCGAGCAGCAGTGCGTGGTCCGCCGTGGCCCGCATCGACGCGGCCTGGTCCATCCCGCCCGTCGGCGCACCGGCGATCTGGTTCTCGGCCCGCTGGCACCAGCCGGCGGCCCGCGCCCGGCCCGTATCGTCGTCGAGCAGGCCCAGGGTGAGGAGGTCCGACAGGGCGGCGACGAGGGCACACTCGAGGGCCGCGGAGCTCGACAGGCCGGCGCCGACCGGTACGTCACTGGCGACCGCGACGTCGAGCCCGGTCACCGCATACCCCTCCTGCCGCAGCACCCAGCAGACGCCGGCGAGGTAGGCCGCCCAGCCCGTCGGGCCGCCCGGCTCGATGCCGTGGAGGGGCACCTCGACGACCCCTCCGGCGACCGAAGCGCTGACCGTCCGGAGGAGGCCGGTGTCGCTCAGCCGCACGGCCGCATACGTGCGCTGCGGCAACGCGATCGGCAGTGCGAGGCCACCGTTGTAGTCGGTGTGCTCGCCGATGAGGTTGACCCGCCCCGGTGCCGACCACACTCCGGTCGGTTGCGCGCCGAACGTGCCGGTGAAGAGGGTGGTGGCGGCGTCCACGACGGCCCACCCTGCCACAATGCGGGCCATGTCCCTCGCGGCTCCGGCCAGCGCTTCGCTCGACCTGACGATGGTCGGAGTTGCCATCCCGATCCCTGCGCCGTACGGCCTCCAGCTGCAGGAACGGCGGGTGTCCTACGGCGATCCCCAGGCCGACATGACGCCGGCGCACATCACGCTGCTCGGCCCGACCGACGTGGCGGACGAAGAGCTGGGGGAGCTCGTCGAACATCTTCACGAGGCCGCGCGGAAGGTCGAACCCTTCATCGTCGTCCTCCGGGGAACGGGGACGTTCCGGCCGGTTTCGGACGTTGTGTTCGTCCAGGTGGCCAGGGGCATCTCGGCCTGCGAGCAGCTGGAGCACGCCATCCGGAAGGGGCGTTGGGGCGCCGAGACGGCCTTTCCCTACCACCCGCACGTGACCGTTGCCCACGACGTCGGGGAGGCCCAGCTGGACCGGGCGTTCGACGACCTCGCTCACTTCGCCGCCACCTTCGAGGTGCGCAGCTTCCAGCTCTACATCCGGGACGGCGGGGGAACGTGGCGACCGGTGCGCGACTTCGGCCTGGGAGCCGACCCCCACGAGGCCGCCGGGTGAAGCGGCTCTGGGAGAGGATTCAGCGGCTGAAGCCGTACCGCGCAAACCAGCGGTACAACGAGGTCCGCGGCAACGTCCTCTCAGCCGGGATCGCCTACTACGCGTTCTTCTCGGTCTTCCCGGCCTTCGCCATCGCTGCCGTCGTCTTCGGATTCGTCCTCCGCGGCAACCCGGAGCTGCTGAACCAGGTCGGCGCCGCGCTGAACAACGCCCTCCCGGGGTTCGTCAAGACGCCCGACAACCCCACCGGGCTGATCACCCTCGAAGCGCCGAACCTGTCGTTGCTGACGCTCAGCGGCATCGTCGCCGTAGTCACCCTGGTGCTGTCGGCGCTCGGCTGGATCGCGTCCTATCGCGACGGCATCCGTGCGGCACTCGGGGCGGAGGGCTCGCCCGGCAACTTCCTGACCGACAAGCTGCGCGACCTCGGCGTGTTCGCGCTACAGGGCCTGGCGTTCCTCGTCTCGGCCGCCCTCACCAGCATGCTCGCGGCGGCGTCCGGATGGATCGCCGAACGCGTCGGTCTCGGGGACAACGCGTTCGTCGTTCAGGTCGTCGGCTACGTCGTGGGGTACGCGATCGACGTCGCCATCCTCGTGCTGCTGCTCCGCCTCCTGTCCGGGGTGGACCTTCCGTGGGCGGTGTTGCGGCAGGCGGCGCTCGTCGGTGGCCTCTTGCTGACGGTGGTCAAGCTGTTCGGAGCGCAGCTCATCGCCAGCGCGACGAGGAGCCCGCTGCTGGGATCGGTGGTCGTGGTCGTGGGACTGCTGTTCTGGCTCAACCTCATCGCGCGCATCGTCATCCTCTCCGCATCGTGGGCGGCGGTCAGCCTCGCTGACCTCGAGGACCCCGAGGCGATTGCCGACGACGTCGCCGCTGAAGAAGGGCCGGCTCCTGAGACCACGCAGCGAGCCGTCCGGCACACCTCGGTGCGGCTCATCCCGCCCGCGAGTGCGTCCGCCGGCGTGGCCGATCCGTCGGTCTCCCGGGCCCGCGACCGGACCGCGATCGTGACGGGTCTTGCGCTCGGCACGGCGATCGGGGCGGTTGTCGCGGGCGTGGTCAGACGGGTGTTCCGCGACTAGGTGTCCAGGACGACGAGGTCAGGACCGGGGCTCGATTCGTCGGACCCACCGGCGGAGCCCGACGATGACCAGCAAGGTCACCGCGACGACCACGAGCCACGTGACCGGATTCCGGGCGGCGGCGGCTGCGGATGACGGCAGCCACGGACCGGGTGTGCCGCCGGCGTCGTCGGCGGCCACGACGGGCGCGAGCGTCGTCGTGGCGGCCGGGACCGGTTCCTTGGTCGTCACCGGCGTGACCGCCGTGGCCGGGACCGACGTCCCGCCGAGCTCTGGCGGCTGTGCGGTCCCTGGGGCGACCAACGTCCCGACCGGCCGCAGCTGCCCGGCGTAGCCGAACGCCCAGTCCAGCAGCGCCGCCTGCCGCGTCCAGCTCGGCGTCGCGGTACTGCCCATCTGGGCGATGAGCAGTGTGCGGCCATTGCGGGTCGCTGCTCCGATGAAGGTGTTCCGCGCGCCGGTGGTGTACCCGTTCTTCACGCCGATGGTGCCGGGGTAGTACTGCAGCAGTTGGTTGTGGTTCTGGATCTCGAACGCCGGAAGCGTCTTGCCGGTGCGATCGGTCCCGCCCGGAAAGCTGTAGCTCTTCGTCGCGGCCAGCTTCCGGTATGCGGGTAGCTGCATCACCGCGCGCCCGAACAGGGCCAGGTCATAAGCACTGGACCGCTGGCCCGGTGCATCCAGTCCGGAGGGGTCCACCGCGACGGTGTCCCAGGCCCCGAGCCGGCCCGCTTGCTCGTTCATCGCCGCCACGGTCTTGTCCCGGCCCCCGTAGGCGTCGGCCAACGCATACGCCGTGTCGTTGCCGCTCATGAGGACCAGGCCATGGAAGAGGTCGTCGACGCTGTACGTCGCCCCGGACACCATGCCCACGCGCGTGCCGTCTGCGTTGACTTCGTCGTCGGTCGCCACGACCTTGGTGGTGGCCGGAACCACAGGCATCACGACCAGCGAGGTCAGGGTCTTGATCGTGCTGGCCGGGAGGAGCCACGCGTGCGGGTTCTTGGCGGCGAGGACCTGCCCCGTGTCGAGGTCGGCGATGACGTAGGAGGCGTCGCTGCCGTCCGGCGGTTCGGGGACCGAGTCGGGCCGGTCGACGATGACACCGGTGGCAGCCAGCTTCGGCCCGCCGACCGTGTGCTCCGCGGCGACCCTGGGAGCCGGGAACGGCGTTGGTGGCGCGATGACGCATACCGGAGCAGCGGCCTTCGAGGCCGAGGTCGGCGGCGAGGTGACCGTCGAGGGGGTCTGCCCGCTCGGGCAGCTGAGCGGCTGGGGTGTGTCGGTCGGGAGGGCGCTGGCGACCCCCGGTCCGACGGACACGAGGAGAGCGACCACCGCGATTGCGACGGTCGCCGCGCGGCCGTGAACCGGTCTCCGGGGAGGGCGCGCCGGCGACATGTCCGGGGCAGCGTACGACATCGTGTTGCGTAGTGAGGTGTGTCTCGGAGGTGCTCGGGGGCGGTGGTGCCGAGGGTTACACTCCCGAACGGCCGGCCGAACACACCGGCAATATTGGCGGTGAGGAGTCACGGATGACGCAGACCCACCTCGGTGGAGACTCCTCCGGAGGGGCGCTCGGATCCGAGGCCGCCGGAGTCCGGTCGCCGGGGCGGGCCAGCATCGCGGCCCGTACGCTGCGGACGGACCGGTGGTGGGTCCAGCCCGCGGTCACCTTCACGCTGCTGATCCTGTGGCTGGCCTACGCCCTTGTTCGTACCGCGTCCCAGCGGTACTACTTCGTGGAGGAATACCACTACCTGTCGCCGTTCTCGTCGCCGTGCGTGTCGGCGTCGTGTGTGCCGGCGTCCCGAGATCTGGGCACCTGGTTCGGTGAGTTCCCGCCGTTCGTGCCCTTGGGGATGCTGGTCCTGCCGTTCCTGCTCGGCTTCCGGCTGACCTGCTACTACTACCGCAAGGCGTACTACCGGGCGTTCTGGCTGTCCCCTCCGGCCTGCGCCGTGGCCGAGCCGCACGGCAAGTACACCGGCGAGACCCGGTTCCCGCTGATCCTCCAGAACTCGCACCGCTACTTCTTCTATGCGGCGCTGATCGTCTCGTTGATCAACACCTACGACGTGATCCGGGCGTTCCACGGCAAGGACGGCGGGTTCGGCATCGGCCTAGGGACGCTGATCATGCTCGTCAACGTCGTGTTCCTCTGGGCTTACACCGCGTCGTGCCACTCGTGCCGGCATCTCATCGGCGGCCGACTGCGGCACTTCTCCAAGCATCCGGTCCGCTACCGGCTGTGGACGCAGGTGACGAAGCTCAACACCCGTCACATGGAGCTGGCGTGGACGACGCTGGGGACACTGATGGTGACGGACGCTTACATCGCTCTGGTGTCTGCCGGCATCCTGTCCGACCTGAGGTTGGTGAACTGACATGGCCGAGGCTGAGAAGGCAGACGTCGAGCGGCACGCATACGACGTCCTCATCATCGGAGCGGGTGGTGCCGGGCTGCGCGCGGCGATCGCCGCGCGAGAGGCGGGTATGCGGGTCGCCGTCATCTGCAAGTCGCTGTTCGGCAAGGCCCACACCGTCATGGCCGAGGGCGGCATCGCGGCGAGCATGGGCAACGTCAATCGCAACGACAACTGGCAGGTCCACTTCCGCGACACCATGCGCGGCGGCAAGTTCCTCAACTCGTGGCGGATGGCCGAGCTGCACGCGAAGGAGGCGCCGGAGCGAGTCTGGGAGCTGGAGACCTACGGCGCCCTGTTCGACCGGACGCCGGACGGCAGGATCAGCCAGCGCAACTTCGGCGGACACGAGTATCCGAGGCTGGCGCATGTGGGAGACCGCACCGGCCTCGAGCTGATCCGCACCATGCAGCAGAAGATCGTGTCGCTGCAGCAGGACGACGCCGCGTCGACGGGGGACTACGAAGGCGCTCTCCGGGTCTTCGCCGAGTGCACGATCACCGACCTCCTGTGTGCCCCTGACGGATCGATCGCCGGAGCGTTCGGGTACTGGCGGGAGAACGGCCGATTCGTTCGCTTCGACGCGCCGGCGGTCGTACTGGCGACCGGCGGCATCGGCAAATCGTTCAAGGTGACGTCCAACTCGTGGGAGTACACCGGCGACGGCCACGCCCTGGCGATGCGCGCGGGCTCGACGCTCATAAACATGGAGTTCGTCCAGTTCCACCCGACCGGCATGGTCTGGCCGCCGTCGGTCAAGGGCATCCTGGTCACCGAGTCGGTCCGCGGCGACGGCGGCGTGCTCAAGAACTCCGAGGGCAAGCGGTTCATGTTCGACTACGTGCCCGACGTCTTCCGGGGGCAGTACGCGCAGACCGAGGAAGAGGGGGACCGGTGGTACACCGACGCCGACAACAACAAGCGCCCGCCGGAGCTGCTGCCGCGTGACGAGGTCGCCCGGGCGATCAACTCCGAGGTCAAGGCGGGTCGGGGTTCGCCCCATGGAGGAGTGTTCCTCGACATCGCGTCGCGCCGGCCGGCTGCCGAGATCATGAAGCGACTGCCGTCGATGCACCACCAGTTCAAGGAGCTCGCCGACGTCGACATCACGGCCGAGCCGATGGAGGTCGGCCCGACCTGTCACTACGTCATGGGCGGGGTCGAGGTCGACCCTGACACCGGGGCCGCCTCGCACGTCCCCGGGTTGTTCGCGGCCGGTGAGGTGTCCGGCGGGATGCACGGGTCGAACCGGCTCGGCGGCAACTCCCTGTCCGACCTCCTCGTGTTCGGCAACCGCGCCGGTCTGGGCGCCGCCGCATACGTCTCGGGTCTCGGCGACACGCGTCCGGCGGTCGACCAGGAGGTCGTCGACGCCGCGGCCGCGACGGCGCTGCGACCGTTCGAGCTCGAGGGTGGCGAGAATCCGTACACCCTGCACTCGGAGCTGCAGCAGACGATGAACGACCTCGTCGGCATCATCCGCAAGGAGGCGGAGATGGCCGAGGCGCTGACCAAGATCGACGAGCTGAAGGAGCGGGCACAGCACCTGGTCGTCCAGGGAGGCCGGGAGTTCAACCCGGGCTGGCACCTCGCCCTCGACCTGCGGAACATGCTCCTGGTCAGCGAGTGCGTCGCCCGGGCGGCCCTGCTGCGGCAGGAGAGCCGCGGCGGGCACACCCGAGACGACTACCCAGCGATGGACCCGGCTTGGCGGCAGAAGCTGTTGGCCTGCTCCGGCACCGGCGACGGCCCGGTCAAGGTCGAGGAGGAGGGCATGCCGCCCATGCGCGACGACCTCGCCGCACTCTTCCAGAAGGACGAGCTGAAGAAGTACCTCACACCGGCCGAGCTCGCCAACGTCCCCGACGCGAAGGAGTCCTGACCGATGGCCTACGACGCCCACTTCCGCGTCTGGCGGGGGGACGACTCGCGCGGCGAGCTGCAGGACTTCACCGTCGAGGTGAACGAGGGGGAGGTCGTCCTCGACATCATCCACCGGCTCCAGGCCACCCAGGCCGGGGACCTCGCGGTGCGGTGGAACTGCAAGGCCGGCAAGTGCGGCTCGTGCAGCGCCGAGGTCAACGGCGCCCCTCGGCTCTTGTGCATGACGCGGATGTCGACGTATGCCGAGGACGAGACGGTCACGGTGACGCCGCTTCGCGGGTTCCCGGTCACCAAGGATCTCGTCACGAACGTGACGTACAACTATGCGAAGGCACGCCAGATCCCGGCGTTCGCGCCGCCGCCCGGGCTGAAGCCGGGCGACTACCGGATGCAGCAGGTCGACGTCGAGCGCTCGCAGGAGTTCCGCAAGTGCATCGAGTGCTTCCTCTGCCAGAACACGTGCCATGTCGTTCGTGACCACGAGGACAACAAGGAGGCGTTCGCCGGGCCACGGCTCTTCATCCGGGCGGCCGAGCTGGACATGCACCCGCTGGACGCGCGGACGGACCGGGTGGCCTTCGCGCGGAACACCCAGGGCATCGGGATGTGCAACATCACGAAGTGCTGCAGTGAGGTGTGCCCCGAGCACATCAAGATCACCGACAACGCGATCATCCCGATGAAGGAACGCGTCGTGGACCGCCGGTACGACCCGGTGCGGTGGCTCGGGAAGACCATCACCCGCCGCCGCCCGGACTGAAGGCCTCTCCACGCGGGGGAGTCTCGCTCATGACTCGGGTAAGCGTGCGGCTGGCGGTGTTCGTCCTGGCCGCCTGCGCGGGCCCGGGCGGACCGGCTCCGGCGCTGCCGACGCGGTCCGCTGAGCTGTCACAGGAGCTCGCCGCCCGGGCAGCGCACACGATGACCCCGCTGCCGGACGGGTCGCTGTTGTTCGCCGCTGGCTGCGTTGTCGACGGATGCACGACCGCGTCGGCGGACACCTTCGTCGTCAACGGGGAGGCCGTCGTTCGTGGGCCGGCCCTCGCGGAGGCCCGCGACGCGCATACGGCGACGGCCTCGGCCGACGGGAGGGTGCTCGTGGTGGGCGGCCTCGCGCGCGAGGGGTCGGTCCCGCTGACGAGTGCTGAGCTGTTCGACCCGGGAGGTGGCGCGTGGGGTGCG
>DATLPT010000186.1:0-12697 GCA_035535635.1 Lapillicoccus sp.
GGCGGTGTCGTTCCGGCCGCCGGCGTTGGTCGAACGGGGTCGCGAGGGCGCGGTCGAGGTATCCGCGGGCACCACGGCCGTGTTCTGAGGGCGTCGGGTCGTCGCGGTCGTCGCTCGCCCCGTGGCTGGACGCCACCGTCTGGGTCCAGTCGGACGCGGGCGAGGCCTACCGGCGCGGCATCGAGCGGGACATCGTCCTCGGTCGCGACCGCGCCGAGGCGGTCGCGTTCTGGGACGAGTGGATGACGCAGGAGGGACCGTTCCTTGCGGCGGACCGGCCGTGGGAGCGGGCGGACGTCGTGCTCTGCAGCACGCCGGAACCGGCTGTGCCGGACGGCGTCGTCGCCTTCAGCCGAGCGCGCGCAGGCCGGGGAGCACCCGCTGCGAGAACGTCGTGAGGAACCGCGACTGGTCGTGACCCGGTCCGTGGAACACCAGGTGGTCGAACCCCCAGTCGACGTACTGCTTGACCTTCGCGACCACCTCGTCGGGGTCGGCCGAGACGATCCAGCGTGACGCGACCTGTTCGTCGGAGAGCTCGTCACCGAGCTTCTCCATCTCGAGCGGGTCGCTGGTGCCGTGCTTCTGCTCGGCGGTGAGGGCCAGAGCGGCCCAGAACCGCGTGTTGGCCACGGCCTGGTCGCGATCGGGATCCCAGGAGGCTTTGATCTCGATCATCCGGTCGATGTCGTCGCGGGTCCGGCCCGACTTCTCCAGCCCTTCGTCGACGGCCGGCAACAGCTTCTCCGTGTAGAGCTCCTGGCCCTTGCCCGACGTGCAGATGAAGCCGTCACCGGAACGACCCGCATACCGCGCGACGAGCGGACCGCCCGCCGCGATGTAGACCGGGATCGGCGTCTCGGGCTTGTCGTAGACGGTGGCGTCCCGGGTCTCGTAGTGGTCGCCCTCGAAGGTGACGCGGTCCTCGGTCCACAGCCGGCGCATCAGGGTGACCGACTCGCGCAACCGGGCGAAGCGCTCCTTGAACTCCGGCCACTCCCGCGTCTCGCCGTGCGCGCCGACCGAGCCGACGACGACCTCGTTGAGCGCCTCGCCGGTACCGACGCCGAGCATGACCCGGCCGGGAAATAGAGACCCGAGCGTTCCGAACGCCTGGGCGACGACCGCCGGGTTGTACCGGAACGTCGGGGTCATCACCGAGGTGCCGAGCTGGACGCGACTCGTGCGCTCACCGACCGCGGCCAGCCACGACAGGGAGAACGGCGCGTGCCCGCCGTGGTGACGCCACGGCTGGAAGTGGTCGCTGATCATCACCGAGTCGAGGCCGACCTCCTCGGCCAGCACGGCGTAGTCGAGCAGCTGTCGCGGCGCGAACTGTTCG
Source organism: Lapillicoccus sp. (assembly GCA_035535635.1). GTDB lineage: Bacteria > Actinomycetota > Actinomycetes > Actinomycetales > Dermatophilaceae > Lapillicoccus. Next base: position 1,343 of record DATLPT010000186.1, read on the forward strand.
GCGGAGGCCTTGTAGCCGATCTTCAGAGGCATAGCGGGAGCGTATGCCCGCCTCGCGCCACCCGCCGCGTGGTCCGCGGCTCGCGATACGGTCCGAGGCCATGGGATCGCTGTGGCACCCGTTCTCAGACATGGCCGTCGTCGAGCGGGATGGCGAGCTCGTCATCGCTCGGGGTGAGGGAGCATACGTCTGGGACGACCAGGACAACCGGTACCTGGACGCGACCGCCGGCCTGTGGTTCGCCAACGTCGGCCACGGGCGCGCCGAGCTGGCCGAGGCGGCGGCGGCGCAGATGCGGAAAGTGGCCGCATACAGCACCTTCGGCGACTACGTCACGAGGCCGACCGTCGAGCTGGCGGAGCGGCTGGCCGGGATCGCGCCCATGCCGGGCAGCAAGGTCTTCCTCACGTCGGGCGGGTCCGACTCCATCGACACCGCCGCCAAGCTGGCCCGCCGCTACTGGGTCGAGGCCGGGCATCCCGAGAAGACGGTCATCATCGGGCGCCAGAAGGCCTACCACGGGATGCACTACGCGGGCACAGCGATCGGTGGCATCCCTGGGAACGTCGAGGGCTACGGCGTGCTGGTCCCCGACACCGCGACGGTCGAGTGGAATTCGGTCGACGACCTGCGCGCGACGATCGAGCGGATCGGACCCGGAAGGGTGGCGGCGTTCTTCTGCGAACCGGTCGTCGGCGCAGGCGGTGTGTACCCGCCGCCGCCGGACTACCTCACCGGAGTCCGGAAGGTATGCCTCGAACACGACGTCCTCTTCGTCGCCGACGAGGTCATCACCGGGTTCGGGCGGATCGGCGGGGCGTGGTTCGCCTCGTCGAAGTTCGGGCTCGAACCGGACCTGGTGACGTGCGCGAAGGGCCTCACCTCTGGGTATGCGCCGATGGGCGCCGTCCTCGTCGCGCCGCGGGTCTGGGAGCCGTTCTTCGGCCCGGAGCCGGGAGTGTGGCTCCGGCACGGCTACACGTACTCCGGACACGCGATGGCCTCGGCGGTCGCCTTGGCCAACCTCGACGTCATCGAGCGGGAGGGCCTGCTCGACGAGGGGTCGCGGTTGGAGACCACACTCGTGGAGAAGCTGACGCCGCTGGCCGACCTCGACCCGGTGGTCGAGGTGCGATGCGGTACGGGCGCGCTGGCGGCGGTCCAGCTGGCCGACCCGCCGACGGCGATCTCGTTCGCCAAGCGGCTGCGGTCGTTCGGGGTGGCCACCCGGGCGGTGGGAGCGGGCGGGATCCAGGTGTCGCCGCCCCTTGTCATGACGGACGACCAGGTCGGTGAGATCACCGATGCGGTCGCCGAGGCACTCACGACCTGACGCCCCGAGGTGCAGTCAGGTCTGCACGAAGAGCGGGTGCGCCCGTTCGGGTCGCGGTAGGTGGCGGCTATGTCGGTCAGGGAGTGGTTCGCGCACCAGGCGAGGAGCATCGGGTTCCCGTAGAGGTACCCGGACGGAAAGACGGCGTTGCCGCGACCTGCGTCTCGGAGTCGCCGATCTTGTAGAGGGTGCCCTCCGAGGTGCGCCAGTGGGTGTCGCCGATTGCCTCGGCGAGCTCGAGGATGACCGCGTCATCGCGTCCGGAATCCTGGTCACCACGTTCTGCCCTGCCGTGGGGTTAGCCGCGGCTGCCGAGAGGCCAAGTTCGGTCGCTTTGGGGTGCGCAGAACGACCAAACCTGGCCGCTCGGCCAATCACCAGGGTGGGGGCTACGGCGAGACGGGCCTCGGAGAATCGAGGGCCGGCTGTGACGCGTACCGGCTCTCGCTCTCGTGCTCCTGGGCGAGCCGGCGCAGAGCGACGAGCACCGCGTCGGTGACCACGGTTCCCACAGCGACATGGGTGAGGGCACCTTCGGGTGTCGCCGAGCGCGGGTCGGCCGCCAGCGCCTCGAGGTCGAAGCGGGCCACCTGCTCGAGCGCCTGCCCGTACGCGACGAGGCGCTCGACGGTGACGGGGAAGCCGGCCAACGCCGCGGTGTCTATGGCGGCCTGGAGATGGGCCAGCCGACCCGGCTCGCACTCGGGCCAGCCGAGTCGCTCGATGGCCTCCAGGGCCCCCGCGGACGGCGCGACGGGTGGCGGCGGGCCGTCGATGGCCTGCTGCGCCTCGCCGAGGAAGTCGTGGCGGGACGTCGGCGGCTGCTCGATGGCGCGCACGATCCGGCGCACGCCGTCGATCGTGACCCCGCCGCGCTCGACCAGGGCGCGGATGAGTCGAAGCCGCTCGACGTGCGCCGCTCCGTACTCCGCCCGCGTCGCCGACCGGCGCTCGCCCGGCGGCAGCAGGCCCTCACGTAGGTAGTACTTCACCGTCGCCGGTGGGACGCCGGTCTCTGCACAGAGCTCCGCGAGCCGCATACGACAACCCTCCTTGACATTGGAGAGTACCACTATCCATTATTGGAGAGTCGAACTATCCAAGGAGGCCGAAAATGACCGACATCCAGCCCGGACGAACGACGCATGAGCACGATGGGCCGATCGGCGTGTTCCTCATCGGGATGCGGTTCAACCAGCTGCGCCGCCCGGACCAGTGGCTGCCGGTGCTCCTCGCGATGCCGAGGATGCTCACGGAGCTCTATCGCAACCGGGCGACCGCCGACCGCGGCGAGGCGGCCGATCTCGGCTTCCTCGGCGCCCGCACCCTGTTCGGCAGCAGGGGGGTCACCGTCGTGCAGTACTGGCGCAGCGTTGAGGACATCTACCGGTATGCGTCGGCGCAAGACCACGAGCACCGGCCGGCGTGGACGGCGTTCAATGCTCGCGCCCGCAAGGCCCGGGGCGTCGTGGGGATCTGGCACGAGACCTACGCCGTCCCGGCCGGCGCGCACGAGAGCGTCTATGTCGGCACCCCGGTGATGGGCCTCGCCGCGGCGACGACCTCGGCACCGATGCCGAGTCGGAAGAGCTACGCCCGCCTCACCAGCGCCGGCGCCGACGCCGGGGCGCCGGCGTCGGTCGCTCAGTAGACGACGACCTTGTCGCCGAGGTTGACCTGACCGAACAGCGAGGCGATCCCGGCCAGGTCGCGGACGTTGACGCACCCGTGCGAGGCGCCGGAATACCCGCGCGCGGCGAAGTCCGACGAGTAGTGAACGGCCTGGCCGCCGCTGAAGAACATCGAGTACGGCATCTCCGAGCCGTAAAGGGTTGACGTCCAGTCCCGGTACTTGGCGAAGACGCTGAACGTGCCCTCGCGCGTCGGGGTGTACTCCGACCCGAACCGCACGGCTAGCTTCATCTGGGGCTGACCGTCGATGACCCAGGTGAGGTTCCGAGTGGCCTTGCTGATGCACATGACTCGGCCGGTCAGGCAGCGGGGGTCGAGGCCCGCGGCCGACACCGGCGCGGCCGCCGGCTTGACGTTGTTGAGCTCGTCGCTCGTCGGTGTGCGGGTCATGCCGTTGAGCTTGTCGAGGGTGCGCTGGTCCACCTCGCCGGTGACGGGGATCTGCCGCTTCCCCTGGAACGCCTTGACCGCGGCGGCGGTGGTCGAGCCGTAGGTGTCGGTGACGTCACCGCTCCACCAGCCGATCTGCTTGAGCCGCGCCTGCAGGTCGCGGACCTTGGCGCCGGTCGAGCCCTGCTTGAGCAGCGCCGGACCCGCCGTGAGCACGTTGGTCAGCTCCTCCTTGGTCGGCTGCCGGGTCATCGAGGTGAGCTTGGTCCAGGTGGCGTCGTCGACGGAGCCGGTCTCCGGCATGCCGCGCTTGCCCTGGAAGCCTCGGACACCGGCGGCGGTGACGTCGTCGTAGCTGCCGGTGACGTCGCCGTCGTACCACTCCAGCTGCTTAAGGCGGGCCTGGAGCTCGTGGACCTGGTCACCCTTGGCGCCGCTCGTCATGATGTATGCCGGAGCCGCCGCGGTCTGGGCCGGCGCGGCGGTCGTCGTGATGGGCGCCGCCGGCTCTGTGGTCGTCGTGGTCACCGTCGACGAGGCCGCCGCCGTCGCTGTCGGGGTGCCGATCGCCCCGCCGCCTCCGACCGTCGGACCGCAGGCGCCGAGCAGCAGCGCGCCCGCCGCGAGTGCCGTGACCACGCCCGCGCCTGACCTCATCCGTGCCCCCTTTGCTCTGCCCTCTGCGGCTCGAGCCGCCTCGGTGTCGTGAGATGTACGCGCCGATGGCTGTCGGCGGTTGCTGCCCGCCCTCCATACCGCTACGGGTGCTACGCCCGGAGGCCGGGCGTGAGGGCTCCTCACCGTACGCCAGGCCGGCAAGGCGGTGCCGGTCACGGCGCTGGCCTGAGCAAATCGTGATCAAGGCGTTGCCGAATTCACATCAGCCTCAGCGGTCACACCGGCCTCACGAAGGCGAGAGCTCAGCCGTGCTGAGGGTTCTGCGTCCGCCTCAGCACCTCGGTGAGCTTGTTGGCCCCGGCCACGACGGTCGCGGCGTGGAGGCGGCCAGGCTGGCGGGAGAGCCGCTCGATCGGCCCGGAGATCGACACCGCGGCGACCACCCGCCCCGAGGGGCCGCGCACGGGCGCCGAGACCGACGCCACACCCGGCTCCCGCTCCCCGACGCTCTGGGCCCACCCCCGACGACGCACGGCGGAGAGCGCCGTCGCGTTGAACTTGGCCCCCTGCAGGCCGCGGTGGAGCCGGTCCGGCTCCTCCCAGGCGAGGAGGATCTGGGCCGCCGACCCGGCCAGCATGGTCAGGCTGGAGCCGACCGGGATCGAGTCACGCAGGCCGACCGGCCGCTCGGCGGCGGCGACACAGATCCGCTGATCGCCCTGACGGCGGAACAGTTGAGCGCTCTCGTTCGTGTGGTCGCGCAAGGCGCCCAGGACCGGACCCGCGGCCGCTAGCAGCCGGTCCTCGCCGGCGGCGGAGGCAAGCTCGGCGAGCCGGGGTCCGAGGACGAACCGGCCCTGCATGTCCCGGGTCACCAAGCGATGGTGTTCGAGGGCGACGGCGAGCCGATGCGCGGTCGGCCGGGCCAGTCCCGTGGCCCCGACGAGCTGCGCGAGGGTGGCCGGACCGGCCTCGAGGGCGCTCAGGACAGTGGCCGCCTTGTCGAGGACGCCCACCCCACTGGAGTTGTCCATGTAACGATATTGCCGTCTCATTGCCTGAGACGCAAGGCTCGGTGCAAGGGAACTGGGCCACGCTGATAAGGACAAAATATCGCTGGAGGTTCGAGAATGACGGGGACGCTGGCCGAGAAGGTGTGGGACGCGCACGTCGTGCGCCGGGCCGAGGGCGAGCCCGACCTGCTCTACATCGACCTGCACCTTCTGCACGAGGTCACCAGCCCCCAGGCCTTCGACGGTCTCCGCCTCGCCGGGCGTACCGTCCGGCGCACCGATCTCACTCTCGCCACCGAGGACCACAACGTCCCGACGACGCCCGGACCGATCCTCGACCCGGTCAGCCGCACCCAGGTCGAGACCTTGCGGCGCAACTGCGAGGAGTTCGGCGTCACCCTCCATCCGATGGGCGACGTCGAGCAAGGCATCGTCCACGTCGTCGGTCCGCAGCTCGGACTGACCCAACCGGGGCTCACCATCGTCTGCGGCGACAGCCACACCTCGACGCACGGCGCCTTCGGCGCGTTGGCCTTCGGCATCGGCACGTCCGAGGTCGAGCACGTCCTGGCCACACAGACGTTGCCGCTCAAGCCGTTCCGCACGATGGCCGTCGTCGTCGACGGCCGCCTGTCGCCCGGAGTCACGGCGAAGGACATCGTTCTGGCCGTCATCGCCAAGATCGGTACGGGCGGCGGCGCCGGTCACGTCATCGAGTACCGCGGGAGCGCCATCGAGTCGCTGTCCATGGAGGCGCGAATGACGGTGTGCAACATGTCGATCGAGGCCGGTGCCCGCGCGGGAATGATCGCGCCCGACGAGACGACGTTCGCCTACCTGAAGGGCCGTCCCCACGCGCCGCAGGGCGAGGAGTGGGAGCGCGCCGTCGAGTCGTGGCGCCAGCTGCGCAGCGACGACGACGCAAGGTTCGACACCGAGGTGCACCTGGACGGCTCGGCGTTGACACCGTTCGTGACGTGGGGCACCAACCCGGGTCAGGGGCTGCCGCTGTCGGAGAGCGTGCCGGACCCCGAGTCGTTCCCGGACGAGGGCGACCGGCACGCGGCGCAGCGGGCGCTGAACTACATGGGCCTGGAGCCGGGGATCAAGCTGCGCGACATCACCGTCGACACGGTGTTTCTCGGCTCGTGTACCAACGGCCGCATCGAGGACCTACGCGCGGCGGCCGACATCATCAAGGGCCGCCAGGTCGCGCACGGGGTGCGGATGCTCGTCGTTCCCGGATCCGCACGGGTCCGGCTGCAGGCCGAGGCCGAAGGTCTCGACACCGTCTTCACCGACGCAGGCGCGGAGTGGCGGCTGGCCGGTTGCTCGATGTGCCTCGGCATGAACCCCGACCAGCTGGCGCCCGGGGAGCGCAGCGCCTCCACCTCGAACCGCAACTTCGAAGGCCGTCAGGGCAAGGGCGGTCGTACCCATCTCGTCAGTCCGCTCGTCGCGGCGGCCACCGCCGTGCGCGGCACCCTCTCGTCCCCGGCCGACCTGGTGGAGGCCTGACATGGAGCGGTTCACGACGCATACCGGCGTCGGCGTCCCGTTGCGGCACACCAACGTCGACACCGACCAGATCATCCCGGCCGTCTTCCTCAAGCGAGTCACCCGGACCGGGTTCGAGGACGGCCTGTTCCACTCGTGGCGCAAGGATTCGGGGTTCGTCCTCAACAGCCCTCGGTATGCCAACGGCTCGGTCCTCGTCGCGGGTCCGGATTTCGGCACCGGCTCGAGCCGGGAGCACGCGGTGTGGGCATTGATGAACTACGGATTCCGCGTCGTGATCTCGTCGCGGTTCGCCGACATCTTCCACGGCAACAGCGGCAAGGCGGGGCTGCTCACTGCCACTGTCGCGCAGGACGATGTCGAGCTGATCTGGAAGTACCTCGAGAACGAACCGGGCGCCCACGTCACCGTTGACCTCGTGTCGCGGACCGTCACGGCCGGTGAGATCGTCGCTCCGTTCTGGGTCGACGATTACACCCGCTGGCGGCTGCTCGAGGGCCACGACGACATCGGGCTCACGCTGCGCCACGAGGACCAGATCACACAGTTCGAGACGACTCGACCGTCGTGGAAGCCCACGACACAGCGAGTCGACACGCCGGACGGGCGTGTCGCGGCCGGGTCGACAACCCCGGCGTCCTGACCGTCCGCCAATCGCTGCGCCACGTCATGGATTCGAATTCTGTCCATGGGCAGTGGACAGTCGCGGTCGGCGACGAGTGGTGAAAACCGTTGCAACGACAGGGTTTCCGCCGTCCTGCACCACGTCGGCGGTAGCGACCGGCCCGTCGCGCGGGACCGGCGCGCTGTGACGGAAGAGGCGGATGTGACTTCGCGCCCGAATGATTGAACTCCGAATGTGTTGTGAGACAACGGAATGAAGGCGTTCGGTGATGGACTCCTGCGCTGAAGCGGCCTAACGTCTGCACAGAGCCGGAATGGGTCCGGCCGCGTCAACGTCGGGCGTTGCCCGACCCGCAGGCTTTCGGAGGAAAACGTGAACAAGGCAGAGCTCATCGGCGCCCTCGAGTCGAAGCTCGGGAGCAAGAAGGCCGCCAGCGACGCGCTGGAGGCCGTCCTCGATGTCATCATCCGTGAGGTGGCTCGCGGCGGGAAGGTCGGCATCACCGGGTTCGGCACGTTCCAGAAGGTCGCCCGCGGGGCCCGCACCGGCCGCAACCCGCGGACCGGTGACACGGTCAAGATCAAGAAGACGACGGTGCCGAAGTTCAACGCCGGCACGGCGTTCAAGAAGGTCGTCGCCGACCCGCGCCAGCTGCCGAAGGCGGCCGCCGCGGGCGGGCGCGCGTCCGCCGGCACGGCCACCAGAACGGCGGCCGCCGCCGTCGGGGCGACGAAGACCGTGACCAAACGGGCCACCTCGGCGACCAAGGCCGCGTCCAAGAGGACGGCGAAGTCTGCGGCCAAGGCCACACCGGCCAAGAAGACGACGACGAAGGCCGCCGCCTCGAAGAGCACCACCAAGGCCGCTCCCGCGAGGTCGACGACGAAGCGGGCCGCGAAGAGCACCACCAGCAAGGCGGCGCCGGCCAAGCGGACGACGAAGGCCGCCGCGACCAAGTCCTCGACGGCCAAGAAGACGGCCAGCAAGTCCACGCCGGCCAAGAAGACGACGACGCGCCGGACCGCCAAGAAGGCCTGACGCCTCCACTCGATCGGCACGACCGGCCGGGCGGGTCCCTCAGGGGTCCGCCCGGTCCGCGTTGTCAGCGGATCGGTTGGCCCTCGCCGATCCCGACGATCCACAACCGCGTGACCGACTCCCCGTCGAGCTCGACGCTTACTCGCTGTCCGACGCGCAGGTGACGCAGTCCGCTGCGGAAGAAGACCTCGCCGTCGAACCAGCGCTCGACACCGTCGTCCAGCAGCACGCTACCGAACCCGGTCTCCTCATCGAACCCGTGGACACTGGCCTGCACGCGGCCACCCTAGCCACCCCCCGGCGCAGGGCGTCGTCATCCCCATGACGCCTAGCGGGGTGGGTCGACCTCGCTCTGACGAGGTGCATCCACCCTGATGTCGGGTCAGCTCAGCGACCGACGACATGAGCGAGCAGGGCTGCGGTGTGCGGGCCGACACCGAGCCGCAGTGCCTCGCCGAGCGACGCCTCGTCGTCGACGTCGCGGCGCAGCCGGGCCAGGTCCAGGTCGAGCCGGACATGACCCTCGGCCTCGTGCCGGGCAGCCGAGCCCGACCCGAACCGCGGCCGGAGCGACGACGGGTCGCTCGCACCGAGCAGGACGGTGCCGGTGCCCTCCGCGTCGGGGACGAACCAGCAGTCGTACGCGTGCGCGGAGACCAGCGCGTCCCGCACGTCGGCGGCACGCAGGGCGGGGACGTCGCCGAGGAGCACGGCGGCAGCGTGTCGGACCGCGACCGCAGCCAGCCCTGCGCGGGCGGCCGCGTCCAGGCCCTGGCCGGGGTCGCGAACAACGTGCGCGCCGAGCTGACGAACGCTCCGGCTCACCTCCGGATCCGACGTGACGACCACCACGTGGTCGGCACCGATCGCTTCAATGCCGGCGGCGACCGTGTCGAGGGCCAGAGCCCGGGCCAGGGCGATGCGGTCGACCCCGTCCGGCGCCCGAAGCCGGCTCTTGGCGCCCTCGCCCCCCTTGACCGGGACCACGAGCGACCACGCTGCCGGCCGCGTCTCGTGTCGAGCCGCGGTCGACGCGGATGCAGGGACCCGAGAGGTGCGGTCGTTGATCCAGTCGCTCATCACCACCGAGTTTCCCAGCCGTCCGCCGGGGCGCTCGACAGGGGGCAGGATTGACGGCAAGGATGACGCCACCGCACCCGGCCGCGACGCCGTGGCGCACGACGAAAGGCTTCACGTCCCGTGGAACCAGCGCGACCCCGCGGCCGGCGCAACCCGGCCTACCGGACCGCCGCCGCTCTCGTGCTGCCGTTCGTCACGACGGTGACCCGCCACCAGTGGAGCGGATGGGAGAACCTCCCCAAGGAGGGCGGCTTCGTCGCGGCCCCCAACCACATCTCGTACTTCGACCCGTTCCCGGTCGCCCACTTCCTCTACGCGAGCGGATGCGAGCCGTACTTCCTGGGGAAAGAGGAGGTCTTCCGCATCCCGGTCATCGGTCGGCTGTTGCTCGCCTCCGGACAGGTGCCGGTCTACCGCAAGACCGGGCGCGCCGTCGACGCATACCGGGCGGCGGTGGAGGGCGTCGAGAACGGCAAGTGCGTCGTCGTCTTCCCCGAGGGCACCCTGACACGTGACCCCGATCTGTGGCCGATGGTCGGCAAGACCGGGGCGGCGCGGATCGCGCTGCAGACGCACAAGCCGGTCATCCCCATGGCGCACTGGGGAGCGCACGAGGTGATGCCGACGTACGGCAAGGGAATCCATCTCTTTCCCCGGCATACGATGCGGGTCACCGCCGGCCCGGCCGTCGACCTCACGGACCTCTATGACCGGCCGCTCGACTCGCCGACACTCAAGATCGCCACCGAGCGGATCATGGTGCAGATCACCGATCTGCTCGAGGGAATCCGTGGGGGGCACGCTCCGGCGATCCGCCACGATCCCAGGCGATCCGGTCAGCCCGACATCGGCAACTTCAAGAGGGGCAAGAGATGAGCGCCCGGGCCGCCGTCCTCGGTACGGGCAGCTGGGGCACCGCCTTCGCCGCGACGATGGCCGACTCGGGGTCGAGGGTCGTCATGTGGGGTCGCCGGCAGGAGGTCGTCGACCAGGTCAACGCCGGGAGCAACACGTCGTACCTGCCGGGAATCGCGCTCCCACAAGGGATTCGCGCGACGGTCGACCCGGCTGAGGCCCTGGACGGGGCGGAGGTGGTGGTCCTCGCCCTCCCGTCGCAGACACTGCGCGGCAACCTCGAGGGATGGGCACCGCTGCTGCCTCCCGGGGCCGCGGTGGTGTCGCTGATGAAGGGCGTCGAGCTCGGGACGACCAAGCGGATGAGCGAGGTGATCGCCGAAGTCGGGCAGGTCGACCCGCACCGCATCGTCGTGGTGTCCGGCCCGAACCTCGCGCGCGAAATCGCCGAGCGGCAGCCGGCGGCCAGCGTCGTAGCCTGCCTGGACGAGCGGACCGCGGAGCGCGTCGCGACGTCGTGCGTGACGCCGTGGTTCCGGCCCTACACCAACGACGACGTCATCGGCATCGAGCTCGGGGGAGCGGTCAAGAACGTCGTCGCCCTCGCGGTCGGGATGGCCGCCGGCATGGGCATGGGCGACAACTCCAAGGCGTCCCTGATCACCCGCGGGTTGGCCGAGACCGCTCGGCTGGGGGCGGCGCTGGGGGCGGACCCGGCGACGTTCATGGGCCTGGCCGGGGTCGGCGATCTCATCGCCACGTGCATGTCGCACCTGTCGCGCAACCGGACGTTCGGCGAGATGCTCGGGCAGGGGATGAGCGTCGCTGAGGTGCAGGCGCATACGAGCCAGACCGCCGAGGGCGTGAAGTCCTGCGAGTCGATCCACCAGCTGGCCGTCGACCACGGCGTCGACATGCCGATCGTGGGCGCCGTCGTCGGTGTGGTCCGCGGCGAGGTGACGCCTCGTCAGATGGTCAAGGAGCTGATGACCCGGTCGCTGAAGTCCGAGGGCAACTAGATCACCCCACGAAGTTCTCCGCTCCGCTCCGATACTTCGCGGGGACCCCGACTAAATCACCCCACGAAGTTCTCCGCTCCGCCCCGATACTTCTCGGGGACCCCGACTAAATCACCCCACGAAGTTCTCCGCTCCGCACCGCTACTTCGCGCGGACCCCGACTATATCACCCCA
>DATLPT010000187.1:0-6459 GCA_035535635.1 Lapillicoccus sp.
CGGCCCAGTGCCGCGGCGGCCACCCGGCCGAGGGCCTCCTCGGGCCGGGTGAGCGGCACTGCCGTCAGCGCCACCGCGCCCGCGGCGGCGAGCACCAGAGCGACGGTCGAGACGCGCCGGACCGCAGGGCCGCCGGTGAGCGTCGTGACGAGGGCCACGAGGCACACGAGCGCGAGCGCGACGACGCCCGGAGCGACCTGCGAGCCGGTGGCCGACACCGCGCCGCCCCCGAGCAGCGGTTCGGCGGACCGGCCGGTGAGCCAGGTGCGCGTCGTGGCCAGCAGGAGGACGACCGCTGGCACCGCGACGGTCGCGGAGACGACCCGCTTCCGGGTGAGCCTCGCCGTCACGACACCCACGCGGGGACATCGGTCGCGGGAACGCCCGTGGCGGGTGCCCGCATACCCCGTGCCGCCTGGACCGCCCGGATGACCGCGGCGGCCTTGTGCTGCGTCTCTTCGTACTCCATCTGGGGCACCGAGTCGGCAACGATCCCCGCGCCGGCCTGGACGTGGGCGACGCCGTCCGTGATCACCGCCGTCCGGATGGCGATCGCGGTGTCGAGGTCGCCGGCGAAGTCGAGGTAGCCGACGACCCCGCCGTAGACGCCCCGGCGCAGACCCTCGTACTCGTCGATGAGGGCCATGGCCCGGGGCTTCGGAGCTCCGCTGAGGGTTCCGGCAGGGAAGGTCGCGACGAGGGCGTCGTACGCGGTGCGGTCCGACCTCAGGTCGCCGACCACGGTGGACTCCAGATGCATGATGTGGCTGTACCGGCGGGTGGTCATGAACTCGATGGTGTCCACGGTTCCGGCGTGGCACACCCGCTGCAGGTCGTTGCGGGACAAGTCGACGAGCATCAGGTGCTCGGCGCGCTCCTTCTGGTCGGCGAGCAGCTCCTCGGCCAGCCGGACGTCGTCCTCGGGGGTCTTGCCGCGCGGCCGAGAACCGGCGATCGGGTGCGTGATGACGCGGCGGCCGGTGACCTTGACCAGCGCCTCAGGGCTGGACCCCACGATGTCGTAGGCCGACCCGTCCGGGTGCGGCAGGCGGAAGAAGTACATGTACGGGCTGGGGTTGGTGGCCCGGAGCGCTCGGTAGACGTCGAGAGCGGGCGCCGGGCACGGGAGCGAGAACCGTTGCGAGACGACGATCTGGAACGCCTCGCCGGAGCGGATGTCCTCCTTGGCCCGCTCGACCATGTCGTGGAACTGCTCTTGGGTGTGCGAGCTCCGCACGTCCGCGGGGGTCGGCTCGATGACCGCGACGGTGCTGTCGGCGGGTTCGGCGAGCTGGGCGGTCATCCGGTCGAGGCGGTCGACCGCGTCGGCCCACGCCCACTCGACCCGCTCGTCGGTGGCGTCGTAGTTGACCGCGTTCGCGACCAGGAGAAGGGACCCGTCGGTGTGGTCGAGAACGGCGAGATCCGTGGCGAAGAGCATGCCGATCTCGGGCAGGCCCAGCTCGTCACGGCCGGCGTCGGGCACACCCTCCCAGCGGCGGACCGCGTCGTAGGTGATGGCCCCGACCATCCCGCCGGTGAGCGGCGGCAGGCCGTCGATCCGTGGGGTGGCGAGCGTTCGGAGCGTGGCGTCGAGGGCCTGCGTGGGATCGCCGCTGGTCGGTACGCCGACCGGTGGCTCGCCGATCCAGTAGGCGTCGCCGTTCCTCTCGGTCAGGGTCGCGTGGCTGCGGGCGCCCACGATCGAGTACCGGGACCAGACGCCACCGTGCTCGGCCGACTCCAGGAGGAACGTCCCGGGCTCGTCGCGGGCCAGCTTCCTGTAGAGGCTGAGCGGCGTCTCGGCGTCCGCAAGCAGTCGCCGGACGACGGGGATGACCCGCCGGTCCCGGGCCAGCTCGACGAAGAGGTCCAACCGCGGCCAGGTCTGACCCCAGGTGAGATCGGCCGCCAGGTCGTCGGCCCTGCCGTTCTCAGCCACCGTTGCCGCTCAAAACGGCGTCGAGCGGATGGGTGTCGAAGCAGGAGCGCGCCCCGGTGTGGCAGGCCGGCCCGACCTGGTCGACCTTGACGAGAAGGGCGTCGCCGTCACAGTCGAGCGCGACCGCTTTGACATGTTGGACGTGTCCGGACGTGTCGCCCTTGCGCCAGAGGTCCTGCCGGCTGCGCGACCAGAACGTCACCCGGCCTGTGCTCAGGGTCCGCGCCAGCGCCTCGTCGTTCATCCAGCCGACCATGAGTACCTCGCCGGAGTCGTGCTGCTGGACGACCGCGGCGACCAGGCCGGCGGCGTCCCGCTTGAGCAGGGCGGCAACCGAGGGGTCGAGCTGAGCCGACGTGGCGTTTTGGGTCACATCGTGCATTGTCCCGCAGCAGTGCGGACGCCTTGTGGTCAGGCTTGCGACGTGACCATGAGGTTGCAGCGGACCACAACGTCACCACCACCGCGACCACAATGTCGCCGGTCGTGGAGGAGGGTCCCCCTTAGAGCGCGGCCGTCGTCTCCGCAGCGAGCTGGTCGCGCAGGGCGCCCTCATTCATGACCTCCCAGTCCTCGGCGATGCGGCCGTCCACCACCCGGTGGATGGTCGCGCCATCGACGGCGACGGGACGGCCGGTGGCCTCCTCGCCGAACAGCGACCCGGTATGCGTCGCCCGCGCCACCCAGCGAACCGCCACCCGGTCGTCCTCGGCCACCATGTCGCGGACCTCCACGCGCACGTCCGGGAAAGCCGCCCGCAGACCTCTGGCGCCGGACACGAAGAACTCGAGGTCGTGCGACTCCGCGTCGCCGCTGTGGTGGACGTAGTCGTCGGCGACCATCTCGCGCACCGCCTCCCAGTCGGCGGCGTTGTAGGCCTGCCAGTACGCGGCGGCGATCGGCTTCACGTCTGAGGTCACGCGGCGATTGTGCCGTTCGTCTGGCCGGTCCGCAGGAATGACACGGGAGATCGGCTCAGGCGCCCGATTGCTGCGCGACCCACGAAGCGTGCAGGTGTGAATAGACACCGCCGGCGTCGACGAGCTCGGTGTGCGGCCCGCGCTCGACGATCCGCCCGCCGTCCACGACGATCACCTCGTCGGCGGCCTGCGCGGTCGACAGCCGGTGCGCGATGGCGATCGAGGTCCGGCCCCGTGTGAGGCTGTCGAGCGCGCGTTGGATGCGGACCTCGGTGCTCGGGTCGACCGCCGATGTCGCTTCGTCGAGGACGAGGAGGTCGGGGTCGGCGAGGTAGGCGCGGGCCAGGGCGACGAGCTGCCGCTCCCCCGCCGACAGCGACTCGCCGCGCTGCCCGACGTCGGTCGCCAGGCCCTGGGGCAGGGTGCCCAGCCAGGAGTCGAGGCCGAGCTCGGTGAGGGTGAGGCGTACGTCGTCCGCGGTGGCCTCCGGAGCACCGAACCGGATGTTCTCCAGCAGCGACGCGTCGAAGAGGAACCCCTCCTGCGGCACGAGCACGACCCGGTTGCGCAGCGACCCGAACCGGACCCGCCGCAGGTCGACGCCGTCGACCGTCACCTCGCCGCTGGTCGGGTCCATGAGCCGGGTCAGCAGCTTGGCCAGCGTCGACTTGCCCGAACCGGTCTCCCCCACGATCGCCACCCGGGATCGCGGTGCGATCCGCAGGGAGACGTCGTGGAGCACGGTGTCGCCGCCCGGGTACGCGAAGGACACGTCCTCGAACCCGACCGTGATCGGCCCGCGCGGCAGCTCGACGCCGGACCCGCCAGGGTCGGCCACGTCGGCCGTGGTGTCGATGATCCCGATGACCCGGCGCCACCCGGCGACGGCGTTCTGCAACTCGTTGAGGATCTCTGTCGCCTGCTGGACCGGGGTCGTGAAGAGGTTGACCAGGAACAGGAAGGCGAGCAGCTCGCCCAGCGTCAGAGAGCCGTTGACCGCGAGAAGGGTGCCGGCGACGATGACCACCGCGGTGGTCAGCCCCGACACCAGCTGGCCGGTGGTGAAGGCCATGACGGCACGGGTCTGAGCGCGCACCGCGGCCCGGCGGTGCTCCTCGACGGCGACGTCGATCCGCTCCGCCGTCCGGTCCTCGACGCCGTACGCGCGAATGGTCGCCGCCCCGACGACCGCCTCCGAGATGCCGGCCAGCATGTCGCCGACCCGCTCGCGCACGGTCGTGTACGCCCGTCCCACGATGCCTTGGAACTGCCGGATGATGAAGAAGAGTGGGATGTAACAGCCCCAGACGACCGCCGCGAGCGGCGGGCTGTAGATCACCATGAGCAGCGTCGCCAGCAGCAGCTGCGCGACGTTGACCATGAGCATGAGTCCGCCGAACTGGACGAACTGCGAGATCGTGTCCACGTCGGAGGTCACGCGGGAGACCAGCGAGCCGCGCCGCTCCGTGTTCTGGGTGAGGACCGAGAGGTCGTGGATGTGCCGGAACGCCTTGATCCGTAGCGTCGACAGGCCGTTCTCGGACGCGGTGAACAGCCGCACGTTGACGAAGTAGGTGCACGTCGCCGTGACCGCGACCCCGGCGACCGCGAGGAGCACGTAGCGCAGGACGATGCCGACATCGGGGCCACCGGCCGCGAGGATGCCGTCGTCGGTGGTCCGCTGGATGACGAACGGGACGAGCACCTTGCCGACCGTGGACAGGACCGCGAGGACGACCGTCACCCCGATGCCGCGGCGCAGCTCGGGAGACAGCTGGACCCCGCGCTGGAGCGTCCCCCACGTCGTCAGGTCCTGGCCCGACTCGATGCCGCCGTGGTCGACGAGCGGAGCGGAACGCATACTCATCGGTCGGCTCCCACCGTCACCCGCTCATCCCCGTGCTCCGCACGGGGACCCCGGTCCGCTCGGACTTCGTCGGCGGCGACCGCCGCGCGCTCGGCGGCCTCGCGCGCGTACGCCGTGACCAGCCGCTGGTACCCCGCGCATCGGCCGAGCAGCTCGTCGTGGGTGCCGTGGTCGACGACGCGCCCCTCGTCGAGGTAGACGACCTCGTCGGCCAGGGTGATCGTCGCCATCCGGTAGGCGACGACGAGGACCGTCGTGGCGCTGCTCGCGTCGCGGAGGGCGGCGAGGATCTCCTGCTCGACGGCCGGGTCGACGGCCGACGTGGCGTCGTCGAGCACGAGGAGCTGCGGCCGCCGGATCACCGCGCGCGCCAGGGCGATGCGCTGGCGCTGGCCGCCGGAGAGGCTGGTGCCGCGCTCGCCGACCCGCGTGTCGAGACCCGTGGGGAGCCGGCGGACGAAGCCGTCCCCCTGGGCGACCCGGAGCGCTGCCCACACCTCGTCGTCGGGGATGTCGGCCCCGAGCGTGATGTTGCCCCGCACGGTGTCGTCGAAGAGGAAGGTCTGCTGGGCCACGAGGGACGCCGCCTCGGGGACGCCGCCGCGGCGGACCTCCCGCAGGTCGACGCCGTCGAGGCGGACGCGGCCGGAGTCGGGGTCCACGAGGCGCACCACGAGGTTGGTCAGGGTGGACTTCCCCGACCCGGTCGGCCCGACGAGGGCGGTCGTGCCGCCGGCGGGGACGTCGAGGGTGACGTGGCGCAGGGCGGGGTTGCGCCCGGTGCCGCCGTGCTCGAGGTCGACCTCGTAGGCGTACGAGGCGTCCTCGGCCCGAAGGGTGCCGGCGCTGCGGGCCGGGATGGCGGCCGGGCCGTAGGACATCGACCCCTTGGCGTCGAGCACCGCATGGACGCGGTCCCAGCCGACGACCGACCGGGGCATCTCCGCGAGCACCCAGCCGAGGGCCCGAACGGGAAAGGCGAGGATCGAGAACAGGTACGCGATCTGCACGACCTCGGCGGCCGTGAGGTGGCCTTTGCCGATCCGCCAGACGCCCACGGCGACGACGAGGAGCGTTCCGAGCGTGGGGATCGCCTCGATGGCCGGGTCGAAGACGCCGCGCGTGCGGCCGACCGCGATGTTGGCGTCGCGCAGCTCGCGGGTGACGTGCGTGAACCGATCCGTCTCCTGGTCCTCGCGCCCGAGGCTCTTGACGATGAGTGCCGCCTCGAAGCTCTCGTGCGCCACCTCGGAGACTTCCGCCCGCATCTGCTGGACCCGCGTGACCTTGGGCGACATCGCCCGCTGGAAGAGCAGGTTCACGCCGAAGAGCATCGGGAAGACGGTCAGCCCAATAGCAGCGAGAAACGGGTCCACGAGCACCATCTGGACCGCGCCGAAGACGAGCATGACGAGGACGCCGAAGGCCATGGGAAGCGGGTAGAAGACGTTCCACATCGACTCGACGTCGGAGTTGGCGTTCGACAGGAGCTGGCCCGACGGGTGACGGTGGTGCCAGGAGAGGGGAAGCCGGAGGTACTGCCGGGTGATCCGGCGACGGTACGTCGCGGAGAGGTCGTAGACGGCGATGCCGGCCGCGATCCGGCGGACGATCACGCCGGCGACGTTGGCGAGGACGACGGCCGCGAGGACGAGCGCAGCCCGCACCAGGTCACCTTTGGGGATGGACCCAGCGGCGATCGCTGGGGCGACCGTGTCGTGGACCACACG
>DATLPT010000188.1:0-8776 GCA_035535635.1 Lapillicoccus sp.
GGCCGCGGCCGGGTGAGAGCCAGCCCGAGGGCCAGGACAGCCCGTCCCAGAAAGGCAGCCGAGCGAGCCGGTCCGTGCGACGGCTGCCCGCCGGCCCGCGGCCGCATCACCACGCCGACCTCACGCAGGACCAGGTGCGACCGGGCCGCTACGACGAGGGACTCGACGGTGTCGCCGAGGTACTCGGCGGGGTAGGACCGGGCGAAGAGCTCGATCGCCCTCGGGCCACAGGCCTTGAACCCGGACGTCGTGTCGGTGAGCCGAGTGTGCGCGATCCGCGAGATCGTCCCGGACAGCAGGCTCATCGCCCAGCGCCGGGGCCCGCGCGCGACGAAGGCGCCGTCGCCGGCGACCCGGGCTCCGATGACGATGTCGGCGCCCTCGGCGAGGGCGCGGAGGAGAGCTGGGATGTCGGCCGGGTTGTGCTGCCCGTCCGCGTCGACCTGAACCGTGACCGCATACCCGAGCCGTTGCGCATACCGGTAGCCGGTCCGCATGGCCGCGCCGACGCCGAGGTTCACCGGAAGGTGGGCGACCAGCGCGCCGGACGCCTCGGCGACGCCGCCGGTCGCGTCGTCCGAGCCGTCGTCGACCACGAGGATGTCCGCGAGCACGTTGCCGGCGAGGAGCGCCGCGCGGGTCTCCTCGACGACCGCGGCGAGGGTCGCCTCTTCGTTCCAGGCCGGGATGATGACGAGCACCCGCCGCGGTTCGGGGCGCTGTGACGAGGTCACACCGTCGAGGTTATCCCGTGCGGGCGGCGCCGGCCGGTGGGGCCGCCGGCCGGTCCGGCGGGTCCGAGGTGCAAGGATGGCGACATGGCCCCATCACGCGACATGCGGTCGGCGCCGGCCCTTCCGGCCGACCTCACGGCCGCGATCGAGCGGGCGGGCTACTACCCGGCCCTCGTCGCGGACGTTGTGGACTCCGCCCTCGGCCCCGACACGGTCGTGGCGCACCTGGTCCACCAGGAGACGACCTTCGACCAGGACGCCGTGCGCCGGCACATCACCGTGCTCGCCATGACGCCCACCCGGCTGGTCATCGCCCACGCCGACGACCACGAGGGCATTCCCGGCGGCGGCGAGGCCGACGCCAGCCTGCCGGTGGCCACGGCGACCAGCGAGACGGTCCCGCTCACCTCGGTCCGCGGCGTCATGCTCACCCACGTCGTCAGCTCGCCCGACGCCTACGTCCCCGGCTCGCTCGGACGCGAGATCACCCTCACCATCGGCTGGGGGGCCGTGGCTCGCATCGACATCGTGCCGGCCACCTGCGGTGACCCCGATTGCGACGCCGACCACGGGTTCGAGGGCACCGTCGCCTCCGACGACATCTCGCTGCGGATCAGCGCCGACGCCGACGGCGACCGGGCCCTCACCGACGCGCTCGGCTTCGCCCGCACGCTGTCCGGCGCCATCGGCGGACCCGTCCGGTCCTGACGGGTGGTCGACGGGTCTCGGCGGGAGCTCCCGGCCGCCCCGGACTACGCGACCGGCACGCTGGCCTCGGTGCTGCCCGCCGTGGCGCGGAGCCTGGGCTCGACTCGGTACGCGTCGGCGACGGACCTCGGTCTGGGCACTTCCCAGAGTGCGGTGGTGGTCCTCGTCGACGGCCTGGGCTACCAGCAGCTGCTGCGGCGGTCAGGGCACGCGCCGTTCCTGCGCGAGCATCTTGGATCGGCGCGACAGCTGGACTCGGGGTTCCCGTCGACGACTGCGACCGCGATGGGGTCCTTCGGCACGGGCGCTCCGCCGGGCGGCCACGGGCTGGTCGGGTACGAGGTGCTCGACCCCGCAGAGGACCGGGTGTTCAACGAGCTGTCGTGGGAGAACGGGCCGGACCCGTTCGCCTGGCAACCGACGCCGACGGTCTTCCAGGAGGTGGCCGCGGAGGGCTTCGAGGTGACCCGGATCGGCCCCGGCTTCTTCGACGGCTCCGGGCTGACCAACGCCGCCTTGCGCGGAGGTCGGTTCCGGGCGGCGTCCTCGCTGGCCGACCGGGTCACCGCCGCCGTGGAGGCGGCCGCCTCCGAGCCTCGGGCGCTGGTCTACCTCTACTGGGGTGACGTCGACAAGGTCGGACACGTCCACGGCCCGGCGTCGTGGGAATGGGTCGACGAGCTTGAGTCGGTGGACCGGCACCTGGCCCGGTTGGTGGCGGAGGTACCGGCGGGAACGGCCGTTCACGTGACGGCCGACCACGGCATGGTCGACGTGCCCTTCGCCCACCGCGTGGACCTGGCCGCCGAGCCCGAGCTGTGCCGAGGCATCCGCCACATTGCCTGGGAACCGCGGGCCACTCAGCTGCACGTCGAGCCCGGGGCGAGGGCGTCGGTCGCCGAACGGTGGCGAGACCGGCTGGGCGAGACCGCCCGCGTGGTGACGCGGGACGAGCTGGTGGCCGGTGGGTGGTTCGGGGCGGTCCGGCCCGAGGTGCTGCCCCGGATCGGAGACGTCCTGGCGCTCATGCTGGACGACGGTGCCGTCGTGGACTCGGAGCGGATGCGACCGGAGCTGGTGCGGTTACGGGGATTCCACGGTTCCGTGTCCGACGAGGAGCGGCGCGTTCCGTTGATCACGGTGCCGGCGCGCACCGCCTAGAGTGACCGGCCGTGGCTGAGCTCGTCTTCTTCAACGGCACGATGGACTGCGGAAAGTCCACGCTGGCATTGCAGATGCACCACAACCACGCGGCGCGCGGCCGGGCCGGGCTCATCTTCACCAAGCTTGACCGAGCCGGGACGGCGGTGCTGTCGTCGCGGCTCGGCCTGTTGACGCCCGCGCGCGAGGTCACCGACGACCTGGACCTCTGGGAGGAGGTCGTAGGCGTCGCGACGGCAGGGAGCCGCATCGACTACCTCATCTGTGACGAGGCACAGTTCTACACGTCCGCGCAGGTCGAGCAGCTGGCCCGGCTGGCCGACGAGATGGACGTGGACGTCTTCGCCTTCGGGATCACCGCGGACTTCCGGGCGACGCTGTTCCCTGGTTCGCAACGGCTCATCGAGCTGGCGGACCGGGTGGAGCAGCTCCAGGTCGAGGCGCTGTGCTGGTGCGGCCGGCGAGCCACCCACAACGCGCGGGTGGTCGACGGCGTCATGGTCGTCGAGGGTGAGCAGGTCGTAGTCGGTGACACGGCACCCGTCGCGTCCGGCGTGGTCGAGTACGAGGTGCTGTGCCGGCGGCATCACATGCGCCGGATGACGTCACACGCGGCCCGGGCGGCTGCTCTGTCTCCGGACGTGCTGCCCTTCGACCTCGACGTATGCCCGCTGCCCCCGCCGTCCTCGAAACCGTCCTGAACCGGCCACGAAACGCCGACGGAATCAGTCGCGCTTGGCACCGAACATGATGTCGTCCCACGACGGGACCGACGGGCGCTGCTTCCGGCGGGTAGCCGACTTCTTGGCGAGCGGTGTCGGCTCCGAGGCCGGTGCCGCCGCCACCACTTCCCACTCGGGAGTCTCGGCATCGTCGTCGACCGACTCCTCCGCCTCCTCGTCGTCGGGTTCGTCTGCGCGGTCCTCGACCGGCTCCTGCGCGACCGTCCTCACATCGGCCGCCGCAGGCTCGACCCACTCCTCCTCCAGCGGCGGGCTCTCCGCGCCCGGCGGCTCGATCCCCGGCTCCAGGTCGCCGAGGGGGTGGGCCTCTACGGACGACGCCTCGACGGGTGGTTCGGTTTGGCGTTCGCTCTCCAACGGCAACGCCGGCGCCGTCTCGCGACGCACCGGCTCGTGCGAAGCCGGCCGCCGCCGTCCGGCGCGGCGACCCACTGTGGTCCGCTGCCGCATCGCCGTCATGAGGTCCAGCGGCTCCTCCTCGTCCGACGACCTGGCCCCAGGCCGGCGCGGCGACGCGGCCACCCCGCCCTCGGCCTCGACGTCGTAGACGCTCGACGCGCGCGCGGGCACCGGTGGCAAGGGTCCGACGGCGGCCGGTTCGTCGGCGCTGAGCCACCGCGCCTCGTCCTCGGCCGGCTCCACCGTCCTCAGCACGGGGTCGTAGGTCCACACCGCCTGCCGCTGCCGGCCCCCCGCGGCGAAGGTCAGCACGACCGTCCAGTGCCGCTCTTCGACGGCACGCCAGGCGTCCCAGACGTTGCGGTCGGGATCCACGCCGCGCTCCCGCATTCGCTGGGCGACTCGCCCCTGCAGCGTGGGCGCCACCGATCCGCTCGAGCCAGCCGAACCACCCGAACCACCCCGTGTCCGGACCCGGACCAGCCGGGCCTGGTCGGCTATGTGCACGCGCTCGGCGATGATCGGCACCTCGTAGCGACGGACCTTCTCAACGGTCCAGCCCGCGCGCTCGGCGACCTCCTCGGCCGTCGCCCCGGCCCGGATGAGCGACTGGACCTCGCGGGGTCGCATACCGCCCTCCATCTCGATCTGTAGCTGTCCGAGGCGAGGCCGGTCTCGCCTCGCGGCCGCCCGCAACGCATCGTCCAGCGCCAACCGGTAGTGCTCGCCGTCCGGACCCGAAAGGAGCAGGTGCTCCCCATCCTCCTGCACGCCGATGAGTCTCAGGTCCTGCATCCCGACTCCTGACCACTCACGCCGCCGCTCCGATACTCGACTCTGCCATGCGATCCCGGGCGGCGACCAGAGGCTCGCCGCGCGACCGCGGCACCGACCGCCCGTAGGGTGGCGGTCGTGCTCCACCACCACAGGCCGCATCTCTTCCGGTCGGGGCAGCACCGGTGACGTCCGAGACGCTCTCGCCCTATGACGCCGTCCTCCTGCTCTCGTTCGGCGGCCCGGAGGCTCCGGACGAGGTCATGCCGTTCCTGCGTCGGGTCACCGCGGGTCGCAGCATCCCGGACGAGCGGCTCGAGGAGGTGGCCCACCACTACGAACGGTTCGGCGGCCGCAGCCCGATCAACGACCAGAACCGCGCTCTGATCGGCGCCCTCGAGGCGGAGCTCAAGGAACGTGAGATCCACGTCCCCGTGCTCTGGGGCAACCGCAACTCGCCGCCGTACCTGTCGGAAGCCTTCCGAGACGCGGCCGCTCGCGGGCTCCACCGGCTCGTCGTCGTGACGACGAGTGCCTACTCCTCCTACTCCTCGTGCCGCCAGTACCGAGAGAACCTCGCCGCCGCGCTCGCGGAGGTCCAGGATGAGGGGCTGGTCCTCGAGATAGACAAGATCGGTCCGTATGCGTTGCGGCCCGCCTTCGGCGTCCCGAACGCTCGCCTCGTCGTCGACGCCCTCCGGTCGCTCGCCGACGTTCCCGACGCCGAGCTGGCGCTGCTGTTCGTCACCCATTCCATCCCCGACACCATGGATGAGACGTCGGGCCCGGGCGACGGCGAGGGCCGGCTGTACCAGCGGCAGCACCACGAGCTCGCGCGACAGATCGTGGGCACGGCGGCGGCCGAGATCGGACGGGAGCTCGCCCCGGAGGTCGTCTACTGCTCGCGATCGGGTCCGGCCGGCCAGCGCTGGCTCGGACCCGACGTGAACGACCGTCTCGAACAGCTCGCCGCCGAGGGTCGTCGCGTCGTCGTCCTCGCCCCGGCCGGCTTCGTCTCGGACCACATGGAGGTCGTCTACGACCTCGACACCGAGGCCTCCGACACCGCCGATCGGCTGGGGATCCGGCTCGTCCGGGTTCCCACCGTCGGCGTCGACCCAGCCTTCGTCGCCGGCCTGGTCGACCTCCTCGAGGAACGGGCCGCAGAGGCCCGTGGCGAGCTCCAGCCCGCAGGCCCCTGGGTCCGCCCGTCCGTCTGCCCGGCCGGCTGTTGTCCGAACCTGCGCGAGTGGCGACCGGCCCTGTGCGGGAGCGACGCGTGAGCCCGCAGGGTCACGGGGCCGCAGGCATCCCCGCGGGCACCGACCCCCTGGCGCTGTCCGAACTCGCCACCCGGGTGGCCGTGGCCGCTGGGCGGTTTGTGGTCGACGAGCGGCCCCGCGAGGTCGAGCCGTCCGCCACCAAGTCCTCGCCCACCGACATCGTCACCGTCATGGACACCCGCGCCGAGGAGCTCATCCGGGGGCTTCTCCTCGGCGCGCGACCCCAAGACGCCTTCCTGGGCGAGGAGGGCGACGACCACCAGGGCACCTCGGGCATCACCTGGGTCGTCGACCCCATCGACGGCACCGTCAACTACCTCTACGACCTTCCCGCGTATGCGGTGTCGGTCGCCGCCGTGGCGGGCAACCCCAAGGAGCCAGGGGCCTGGCAGGTCGTGGCCGGGGCGGTCGCCGACCCGGCCCTGCGACGGGTCTACCACGGTGCCCTCGGCTGCGGCGCATACGAGCGCCGGTGGGACGATCCGGGTTCGACGACGGGGACGAGGCTGACGGTCGGCTCGGTGGACCACCTCTCCGCCGCATTGGTCGGAACCGGGTTCGGGTACACCCCGGAGCGGCGGCTGGTGCAGGGTCGCACGCTGCTCGAGCTTCTCCCCAAGGTGCGCGACATCCGGCGCATCGGGAGCGCCGCCCTCGACCTCTGCGCGGTCGCGTGCGGACGACTCGACGGCTTCTACGAGTCGGGTCTGAACCCCTGGGACATCGCCGCCGGATGGCTCCTCGTCACCGAGGCGGGTGGGGTGGTCACGGGGCGGGGTGGCGGACCGCCGTCGTCGGCGCTGACCGTCGCCGGCAATCCGGCCGTCCAGCGTGAGCTACTGGCCGTCGTCGACCACTGAGGCAGTGCCCACCGGAGCGGTGGTTCCGGATCCGGTCAGGCGGCGCTGAGGCCGACCCTCTCCAGCTCCGGCACCGTCAACCCGTGCTCACGCGCGATCCGCGCGATGTTTTCAAGATCGGCGCGGTGGACGTCGACCGAATAGTCGTCCCCGGACTCCTCGGCGGCGGTGAGGTCCTGGACCGCTGCGAGCGCTCGGGCTCGCAGCTGGGCGTGGAACTCGGTCATCCGGCGCCTCCAGGGGCTGCGTGCTGTGTGGCTAGTGCTCGTCCGTCTCCCGATCTGGCGGAACGGATCGCTCTGCTGATGTCTGGTGGTGCCCCGTCCCCCGGGGCACCGTCCAAGACCCTACGGGGGTCAGGTTACGGCCGTGCTGTCAAAATATTGAGCCGAGGTGACAAGTGCGTCTAGAGGGCGTCAGGGCGTCACCCGAGTTAGGCAAGAGAACGTCAAGCGAGCCCCAGGTCGACGCCCGCACCGCCCGAGATGACGGCCGCGGATCGGTCTGTACGGGTACGTCTGTGACCTACGCGACATGCCCGACATCAGGACGAGGAGTGACTCCTGGGCTTTTGTAGGGCACAATCCGCGCGCGGGATTCATGCGACGCCCGCGACCGGGGCGAGTCCGGGCACCACCGACGGACAGATCCGGGCACAAACGAGGGGGCGGCTGCGTTACACCGGAGCACCACCGCAGGTCGGGTCCGAGACGCCGCCCCAAGCGGGAGCCGTCGACGTCGACGAACCGGCCCGTCACCACCGCTCACCTCTCACTGACGCCACCCTCATCGCGCGACGACACCACGAAGATCACCAGTACCGCAGGAGCGACACCACCCATGGCGACTGATTACGACGCCCCGCGCAAGACCGACGACGACCTCTCCGAGGACTCGATCGAGGAGCTCAAGGCTCGGCGCGTCGACAAGTCCGCGTCGAGCGTCGACGTGGACGAGACCGAGCAGGCCGAGGGCTTCGAGCTCCCCGGCGCCGACCTCTCCGGCGAGGAGCTGTCGGTCCGGGTCATCCCCCGGCAGGCCGACGAATTCACCTGCGCCGAGTGCTACTTGGTGCACCACCGAAGCCAGCTGGCCAGCGACAAGGGCGGCAAGTTGGTCTGCCGAGAGTGCGCGGCTTGACCGACGCCTCGGCCGACCAGCGGCCGCCGCAGCCCCAGCAGCCAGGGCCGACTTCCCACGCGGGGGTCGGCCCTGAACGCGTCTCGGTATGCGTGCGACGTCTCGACGCCAGCCTGCCGCTGCCGTCCTACGCCCACTCGGGCGACGCGGGTGCCGACCTCCTCTCGCGCGTCGACGTCACCCTCGCGCCGGGCGAGCGGACCCTCGTCCCGACAGGCATCGCGATCGCTCTGCCGGAGGGGTATGCGGGGTTCACGCACCCACGGTCAGGGATGGCCGCGCGCCATGGGATCACCATCGTCAACGCGCCCGGCACGATCGACGCGGGCTACCGCGGCGAGATCCTCGTCAACCTCGTCAACCTCGACGCCAGCGAGCCGTTCGAGGTGAGGCGCGGCGACCGGATCGCTCAACTGATCGTCCAGCGGGTGGCCGAGACGGTCTTCGTCGAGGTGGATTCGCTCCCGGACAGCTCGCGGGGGGAGACTGGACACGGTGCGAGCGGTGGCTTCGGACCGCGCGCCTGAGTACCGGCATACGCGACACCCGTAGGCCGTTGACGACGATAGAGCGACGATAGAGATCGACAAAGGACGACAGACACCGTGGCAATTTTCCGCCGGGGACGCAGGGACGAGCCGCTCGACCATGTCGACGAGCTCGACGAGCTCGAGGAGTCCGAGGCGCTCGACGACGATGCCGAGAACCGCGACGCGGCTGATGAGGAGTATGAGGAGGAGGAGCGGTTCAACCGCGCCCGCGGTCCCTTCGACGCGTCAGAGGTCGATGACGACATTCAGAGGATCGACCTGGGCGCGCTCCTCATCACCCCTGTCGACGGCATGCAGCTGCGGCTCGAGCTGGACCAGGAGCAGCAGTCCGTCGTGAGTGCCCACGCTCTCGTCGGCGACTCGAGCGTGCAGCTCCAAGCGTTCGCCGCCCCGAAGACGCTCGGCGTGTGGCCCGACATCCGC
>DATLPT010000189.1:0-2251 GCA_035535635.1 Lapillicoccus sp.
CTCTCCAACGACAGCGAGCCGGCGAAGAAGTAGCGCTGTCGGGCCGGCCACCTAGCCTGAGGGCGTGCGCGAGCACTACTCGCATACCGTCGGGCCGCCGCTGGACCGCTACGTCCGGCTGGCCGTCGGATACCGCTATGCCGGTGCGCCCCCCGGCGTTCACATCGGGATGCCCTCGGGCACGCTGACATTGGTCGTGCCGTTCGACGAGCCGCTGCACCTCAGCGGCGTCGGGCTGTCACGGCGGACCCCGTTCGAGGGGGTGCTCGCCGGGCTGGCCACCGCTCCGACGCTGATTCACCACGAGGGCCGCCAGCACGGCGTGCAGCTCGGCCTCACGCCAGCCGGAGCGCGAGCCCTCTTCGGCCTGCCGGCCGCTGAGCTGGCCGGGCGGTCCGTGGAGCTGGAGGACATCCTTGGGCGCGTCGCCCGGTCCCTCAGGGACGAGCTTCAGGAGTATGCGACGTGGCGGGAGCGGTTCGCCGCCGTCGAGCGCGTCGTCCTCGGGCTGGTGCGCAACCACGACTCAGGTCGGGAACCGGCGCCGGAGGTGAGAGAGGCCTGGCGGCGGATCCGCCAGGGAGGTGGGCAGACCCGGGTGGCCGCGGTGGCCTCGGACGTAGGGTGGTCGACGCGCCACCTGGAGCACCGGTTTCGTGGGGAGTTCGGGATCACTCCGAAGGCCGCGGTTCGGCTTACCCGGTTCGAGCGGTCGGTCGAGGCCGTCCGCGACCCTCGACGCGGTCTCGCCGACGTCGCGGCCGACTGCGGCTACGCCGATCAGTCGCACCTGGCTCGCGAATGGCGCGACCTGGCCGGGTTGCCGCCGTCCCGGTGGCGGGTCGAAGACGACCTCGCATTCGTCCAAGACGACGAGGCGGCCCGCTCGGCAGCATGGAGAACATGACGACACGCACTGACCACAACCTCTGGCCCGGGCTCAGCTACGACGACGCCCATGCCGCCCGCGCGTGGCTGGCGGCGCTCGGCTTCCAGGACGGCATCGTCGTCGACGGTGAGAGGCCAGGCGAGATCCAGCACAGCGAAATGCTCTGGCCCGACGGCGGTCGGGTCATGGTGCACAGCCGGGGCAAGGCAGACGAGACCTTCACGACCCCGAGGGGAAGCGGCAACGTCTACGTCGTGTGCGACGACCCGGACGCGGTGTGGGCCAAAGCGCAAGCGCTCGGCGCGACGGTGCTCCGGCCGATGGAGGACACCGACTACGGCTCCCACGGGTTCTCGATCGCCGACGCCGAGGGCAACGCCTGGTCGTTCGGGACCTACGCCGGCGCCGACTGACCGAGGCGGCCGCCCTAGGAGCCGAGGAGCTTGGCGCGAAGGCGGTTGGTGTCCTCGGCGGTCCAGCCGTGCTGCTGCAACCATGCCTCGGCGCCGCCCTCCCGGTCGAGGGCCTGGACGAGCAGCCGCATCGTCTCGGCCCGCGGCTGCTGCTGGGTCACCGGCTTCCCGTCGAGGTTCGCTGCGTACGCCGGGTGCCGGGCCAGCCGCTCGAGGATCCGGGGGACCCGCTCCGCGGACGCCGCGTAGTCGGCGACGACCGCGTCCTGGGTGACACCGGCCACCAGAAGGCCCAGCCCGACGATCGTGCCCGTCCGGTCCTTGCCGGCGGCGCAGTGCACGACGACGGCGCCCTTCGCTTGCGCGATCGCCCGCAGCGCGGCCACGACCGAGTCCGGACGCTGGGCGAGGTATCCCCAGTAGTGCGTGGACCAATAGGCGTCGTGCTGCGGGTGCTGCTTCTTCGGACGACGGACTTTGGCCGCCGTTCCGAGGTTGCGGTCGCTCTCCCAGGGCAGGTTCCGTTCCCCGGGCGGGATGCCGGTCTCCTTGGTGTCCTCGGTGTAGAGCGTGTGATGGTGCAGGCGCACGCCGGGCTCGGCGACCATAGGGCCGTCGCCCTCCTTGGCGACCTCGACGAGCGTGCGCAGGTCGACGACATCGGTCACTCCGAGGTCGTCGACCAGGTGACGGACCGACGCCGGCGCGAGCTCCTGGAGGTTGTCGGACCGGATGAGCCGACCTGCGACGACGGACCGCCCGTCGGTCGTGGGAAGCCCGCCGACGTCACGCATGTTGTCGACGCCGTCGAGCTCTATCCAGCGCGGATCGCCGGCGACGGGGACATCCACGACAGGGTTCGGGCCTGCATCGGCCGCCGATGGCGAAGCGGCGGTGGACGTCACGCCACGACCCTAACCGGCACCGGTGAGGGCCCCGGGAAGTATGA
>DATLPT010000190.1:0-12476 GCA_035535635.1 Lapillicoccus sp.
ATCGAGCGCCACCACCTCCTCGCGCACCTCGGCGACGCGGTCGACGGCGGCCGGGTCAAGGTCTACTCGGTGGACAGCACCGCCGGGCGGGCCCTCGCGACGCATGAGGGGTCGCCCGAGCACCGGATGTGGTTGTTCAACCAGTACCACGACGCCATCGCCTCCGAGGTGGTCCCGGCCATTCACGCGGATACCGGTGGTCACGAGATCGTCGCGGCCGGATCGTCCATCGGCGCGTTCAACGCGCTGGCCATGCTGTGCCGCTACCCGCACCTCTTCAGCGCGGCGATCTGCATGAGCGGGACGTACCACATGGAGAAGTTCATCGGTGGGTTCAACGACGACCTGTACTTCTCGTCACCGCTTCACTTCGTCGGCAACCTCGAGGGCCCGCAGCTCGACGCGCTGCGGCATCGGTTCGTCGTGCTGGCCTCCGGTTCCGGACGGTGGGAGGACACCGGCGAGTCGTGGGCGGTCGCCAAAATACTGGGAGACAAGGGGATTCCCAACCGGATGGACGACTGGGGACCGGACTACGACCACGACTGGCCCACCTGGTGGAAGATGCTGCCGACTTACGTGGGCGAGCTCGTCGGATGACGGCTGGCGACCTGGCGGGAGCCGTCGCCGGCCTGATGTCGCGGGCGCGGGCCGACCTCGCGCGCCTGGTCGCGATTCCCTCGGTGGCCTCGGAACACCGACTTCCGGTCCCTGCGTGCCGCGAGGCGGCCGAGCTCGTGGCGGCGCTGCACCGGGAGCTCGGCGTCGGCGACGTCGAGCTCGTCGAGGCCGACGACGGCAGCGTCGTGGTGGTGGGACGCGCCGACGGCCCGGCCGGGTCGCCGCGGGTGCTGCTGTACGCGCACTACGACGTGCAGCCGCCCGGCGACCTCTCGGACTGGGCGACGGACCCATGGAGGCTGACCGACCGGGACGGGCGGTGGTATGCGCGGGGGGCCGCCGACTGCAAGGGCAACCTCGTCATGCACCTCACGGCGTTGCGGGCACTCCGGGAGCTCGACGGCGGGTGGCCGGTCTCGCTGACCCTGGTCTGCGAGGGCTCGGAGGAGATGTCGACGGGCGGGCTCGAACGGCTGGTCGCGTCGCGGCCCGGCTTGTTCGAGGCCGACGTCGTCGTCGTGGCAGACACCGGCAACATCGAGGCCGGTGTACCGACGGTGACGACCAGCCTGCGCGGGACGGGCAGCGTCCTGGTCACCGTGCGGACGCTGGACGGGCCGGTGCACTCAGGCCAGTTCGGGGGTGCGGCGCCGGACGCCGTGGCCGCGCTGATCCGGGTTCTCGACACGTTGCGCGACGACGACGGAGCCACGACAGTGGCGGGAGTGCCGTCCGACGGTGAGTGGCGCGGGGCCGCATACCCGGTGGACCGGTTCCGTTCAGACGCGGGCGTTCTCGAGGGCGTGGACGTTCTCGGCGGGGCTGACGTGGCCGACACGCTGTGGGCGCGACCGGTGGCGACGGTGTTGGCGATCGAGGGGCCGGCGGTCAAGGACGTCACGGCGTCGGTTTCCGCGGAGGCGCGGGCGCTTGTAAACCTGCGGGTGCCGCCCGGCATCGACGCGGCCGAAGCTCAACGAAGGCTGCGAGAGCAGCTCACCGCGGCGGTGCCGTGGGGTGCGCGAATCACCGTCGAGCCCAAGACGCTTGGACGCCCGTTCGCCGCGCGAACCGACGGACCCGCATACGCGTCGTTGGCGGTCGCGATGGAAGCGGCGTTCGGCCGTCCACTGGTGCAGACGGGGCAAGGTGGCGCCATCCCGCTGTGCGTCGCGCTCGCCGAGGCGAACCCGGAGGCGGAGATCCTCCTGATCGGCGTGGAGGAGCCGGCCAGCCGGATCCACGCGCCGAACGAGAGCGTCAGCCCCGACGAGCTGAGGCGGACCGCGCTGGCCGAGGCGCTGCTGCTCCGCGCCCTCGGAGCCTCCCGGGCTTGACGCCGCGTCACGTCGGAGAAATTCTCGATCTGAGCTGGGTCAGGTCGTAGCGCCAGGCGTTGGCGCGGATCGGGTGGCCCTTGGGGTAATCGAAGTCCTGCTCGCCCTCCAGCTCGAAGCCGAGTCGTCGGCATAGTGCGTTGGACGGCCCGTTGGTGACGTTCGGGTAGGCGTACACCGCCTCTCGTGAACCGTGCTGCGCGGCGTGCTCCAGGCAAGCGGTCAGGGCGCCCGCCGCCAGCCCCCGGCCTTGGTAGGCGGGGTAGATCCCGTAGGCGCACTCGTAGACGTCGCGACCTCGATGGGTGACGTTCCAGTAGCCGACCAACCCGACAGCTTCCCCGTCGTCCCACGCCGTGAACATCCACGCGGTGCCCTCGCGCCAGCCACGCTGGTACCGCTCGTGGCGGTCCAGCAGCTTCTCGCGGGCCTCGGGGCCGCCGAGGTGCACGGTCATCTCCGGCGTGTTGTTCCGCTCGAGGACAGGGAGGTCGTCCGCGGACCAGGGGCGGATGTCGACGGGCCGAGGAGTCACCCGCGCTGTCCGGCGTGCTCGTCGTCCTGCTCGCGCCAGCGGCTGGTGATCGGGAGTCGGCGGTCCTTGCCGAAGGCCAACGGCGAGATCTTCGGGCCGGGCGCGAACTGACGGCGCTTCCACTCCGCGCGGTCTACGAGCTGGATCACCTTGTCGACGGTGGCTGGATCGAACCCGTCCGCGATGAGCCGCTCCCGGCCGTGGGCCACGCCCACGTATCCGGCGAGGATCGCGTCGAGGACCTCGTACGGCGGCAGCGAGTCCTGGTCGGTCTGGCCGGGACTCAGCTCGGCCGACGGCGGCTTGGTGATGGTCGCCTCGGGGATCGGCGGCGGCTCTCCGCGCGCCTCGGCCGCCTTGTTGCGCCAGCGGGCCAGCTCCCACACCAGCGTCTTCGGCACGTCCTTGATCGGCGCGAACCCGCCGACACTGTCGCCGTAGATCGTCGAGTAGCCAACCGAGACCTCGCTCTTGTTGGAGTTGGCCAGGACCAGCGGCCCCTCCTGGTTGGAGACGCCCATCCAGATGACGCCCCGAACCCTCGCCTGGAGGTTCTCCTCGGCGATCCCGGTCAACCCCAGGCCGTCGAGGAACGGGTCGACCATGGGCTGGATCGGCACGACCCGGTAGTCCAGTCCGAGGTTCTTGGCCAGCTCGGCAGCGTCGTCCTTGGAGCCTTCCGACGAGTACTTGCTCGGGTTGCTGATCGCGACGACGTTCTCGCCGCCCAGCACGTCCGCCGCCAGGGTCGCGACGACCGTCGAGTCGATGCCGCCGGACACCCCGAGCAGAACCTTGCGGAACCCGTTCTTGCGAACGTAGTCGTGCAGCCCCAGCCCGACCGCCCGCCAGACCTCCTCGGCCGGGTCGAGCCGCGGGTACATCGGGGGGTCCACGGGCGCATACCGCTCGACCGGGTCAGACGAGACGACGACGTGGACCACCTCGTCGGGCAGGGCCGAGTCGTCGACGGTCGACGGGGTCAGCTCGAGGTCGACGACCACCAGCGACTCGACGAACTGCGGCCCGCGGGCCAGCACCGTGCCGTGGGCGCCTACGACCATCGAGTCACCGTCGAAGACCAGCTCGTCCTGGCCGCCGACCAGGTTGAGGTACGCGAGGGCGCACCCGGCCTGCGCCGCGCGGCGCCGCACCAGCTCGAGCCGGGTGTCGTCCTTCTCCCGCTCGTACGGCGAGCCGTTGATGACCAGCAGTAGCTCGGCGCCCGCGTCCCGGGTCTGAGCGACCGGGCCACCCTCCTGCCACAGGTCTTCGCAGATGGCGATGGCGACGTCGACCCCGCGGACCCGGACCACCGTCAGCGACTCGCCCGGTGCGAAGATCCGGTACTCGTCGAAGACCCCGTAGTTCGGCAGGTGGTGCTTCGCGTACCGGCCGACGACCCGACCGCCGTGGATCACCGCAGCGCAGTTCTGCGGGAGGGTGCGGCCTGGGTCGGCGTCGAACGCGCCCTCGTCGGCGCGGTCGAGGTAGCCGACGACCACGGGCACGTCGCCGTACCCGTCCGCCGCGATGTCCGCCGCCAGCCGCACGACCGCGCGCCGGCTCGCTTCGACGAACGAGTCGCGGAGCGCGAGATCCTCGACCGGATATGCGGTGAGCATCATCTCGGGGAACGCCACCAGATGCGCCCCGGCCGCGGCCGCCTCGGCCACGTGGTCGCGGACCATCTGAGCGTTGCCGGCCAAGTCGCCCACGACGGGGTTCACCTGAGCCATCGCGAGTCGCAGCTGAACCCTGCCGTCCGCCATGGCCACAAGACTAGGGGTCGCGCGCTCTGGCAGGATCGTCCCGGTGAGCGGCCTCACCAGCTACGACGACATCGTTGTCGGCGCCGGCCACAACGGGCTCACGGCCGCCTCATACCTCGCCCGCGCCGGCCGTCGGGTGCTGGTCCTTGAGCGGCTCGACCACGTCGGCGGGGCGGCGGTCTCGGCCGCCCCGTTTCCCGGCGTGGAGGCCCGACTGTCGCGGTTCTCCTACCTCGTCTCCCTTCTCCCGCGCCGGATCATCGAGGAGCTCGATCTCGACGTCCGGCTGGTCAAGCGCCGGTATGCGTCGTACACGCCCCTTCCGCATGCCCCCGGCCGCGGCCTCCTGGTGGACGCGGCCGACTCCGACTCCACCCGAGCGTCGTTCGTCGGCGTACTCGGCGACGATGCGGATTTCGTTGCCTGGCAGCGGTTCTACGGCCGTTTCGCGCGCGCCGCCGAGCGACTGTGGCCGACCGTTCTCGAACCGCTGCGGTCTGCGGCGGAGATCCGTGGGCTCATCGAGGACGACGAGTTCTGGAACGCCCTCACTGGTGCGCCCCTCGGGACGCTCCTGCGCCAGACGTTCGCCGACGACACGGTCCGGGGGATCGTCGCGACGGACGGGCTGATCGGCACGTTCGCCGACCTCGACGACCCCTCCCTGGTGCAGAACGTGTGCTTCCTCTACCACGTCATGGGCGGCGGCACGGGGGAGTGGGACGTCCCCGTGGGTGGCATGGGCGCGGTCACCGACGCCCTGGCCAAGGCGGCGGTCGGCGCCGGGGCGGAGCTCGTCACGGGCGTCGACGTCATCTCGGTCGACGCCGACGGCGAGGTCGTGTGGAGCGTCGGTGATCGCGAGTGCCGGTCGCGTGGCCACGTCCACGCCGGGCTGGCGCCCACGGCGCTCGACCACCTCCTGGCCGCCGGTGGTTCCGACCCCGTCTCGACGGAGCCGGCTCCCGAGGGCGCACAGCTCAAGGTCAACCTGCTCCTCACTCGGCTCCCCCGGCTGCGGGACGCCTCCGTCGACCCCACCGTGGCGTTCTCGGGGACCTTCCACGTCCACGAGTCGATGTCCGAGCTGCAGGACTCCTATCTCGTCGCCCGGTCCGGCCGGGTGCCGCCGATAGTGCCGTGCGAGGTCTACTGCCACACGCTCTCCGACCGCAGCATCCTCGGACCCGAGCTGGCCGCGTCGGAGGCGCAGACCCTCACCCTCTTCGGACTGCACACGCCGGCACGGTTGTTCACCGGCCGGTCGTGGGAACGGCAGCGGCGACGCCGGGACGAAGCCCTTCGGGCGGCGGTGCGGGCGCTGGATTCGGTTCTGGCCGAGCCACTCTCGGACGTCGTCGCGCGCGACGTCAACGGCGAGCCGTGCGTAGAGGTTCGCACGCCGGCCGACCTGGAACGCGAGCTCGCCCTGCCCGGCGGCAACATCTTCCACCGGTCACTGCGCTGGCCGTGGGCCGAGCGGCCGGACGAGATCGGTACGTGGGGAGTCGAGACCCTCCACCCGAAGCTGACCGTCTGCGGCGCCGGCGCGCGCCGCGGTGGCGGGGTCAGCGGCATACCGGGTCACAACAGCGCCCAGGCGGTCCTGGGCTGACGGCCGCGGTCGGCGGCGCGCAGACCGCCTGTAACCGCCATGAAACGTCCGTGCGGCAGGATCGTCACATGGATCGCCAGCAAGAGTTCGTGCTCCGGACCATCGAGGAGCGCGACATCCGCTTCGTCCGGCTGTGGTTCACCGACGTCCTCGGCACACTGAAGTCGGTTGCGGTCGCGCCAGCGGAGCTGGAGGGCGCGTTCTCAGAGGGGATCGGCTTCGACGGGTCTGCGATCGAGGGGTTCGCGCGGGTCTTCGAGGCCGACATGCTGGCCAAGCCCGATCCGGCGACGTTCCAGGTGCTGCCCTGGCGCGGCGATAACCCCGGCACGGCGCGGATGTTCTGCGACCTCCAGATGCCCGACGGCTCGCCGAGCATCGCGGACCCCCGCAATGTCCTGCGCCGCGCGCTGTGGCGGGCCGGGGAGCTGGGGTTCACGTTCTACACGCATCCGGAGATCGAGTTCTTCCTCCTCAAGGAAAGCTGGAAGAAGGGCCGTCGGCCGAAGCCGGTCGACGAGGCCGGCTACTTCGACCACGTCGCCCACGGCAGCAGCCACGACTTCCGCCGCGCGACGATCACCATGCTCGAGGCGATGGGCATCTCGGTCGAGTTCAGCCACCACGAGGGGGCGCCGGGGCAGAACGAGATCGACCTCCGGTATGCGGATGCGCTCACCACCGCGGACAACGTCATGACCTTCAAGACCGTGGTGAAGGAGGTGGCGCTCGAGCAGGGCATCTACGCGACGTTCATGCCCAAGCCGTTCGCCGAGTACCCCGGGTCCGGGATGCACACCCACCTCAGCCTCTTCGAGGGCGACACCAACGCCTTCCACGAGGCGGGAGCGCCGTACCAGCTGAGCAAGACCGGCCGGCAGTTCGTGGCCGGCCTGCTGAAGCACGGCGCCGAGATCACCGCCGTGACCAACCAGTGGGTGAACTCCTACAAGCGGCTCTGGGGCGGCGGTGAGGCGCCGGAGTACATCACCTGGGGCCACAACAACCGGTCCGCCATGATCCGGATCCCGATGTACAAGCCGAACAAGGGCCAGTCGACCCGAGTGGAGATGCGGTCCCTCGACGCGGCGTGCAACCCGTACCTGGCGTTCGCGGTGATCCTCAGCGCCGGCCTCAAGGGGATCGAGGAGGGGTACGACGTCCCCCCGGAGACCGAGGACGACGTCTGGAACCTCACCGCCTCCGAACGGCAGGCCATGGGCATCGACCCGCTGCCCCGGTCCCTGGGGCGCGCGCTGGAGGTCATGGAGCGCAGCGAGCTCGTAGCCGAGACGCTCGGCGAGCACGTCTTCGACTTCTTCCTGCGCAACAAGCGGGCGGAGTGGGAGGACTACCGTAGCCAGGTGACGCAGTTCGAGCTCGACCGCTACCTGCCGCGTCTCTAGCGGCGGCCGGGCCAGTGACGACGCGGTGAGCACGCGGGCCACGACGATCGGGGGACGGCTGGCCCGGCTCGGCTTCGCCGACCCCGGGCGGGCGGAGCGGCTGCTGCACGACCCGGCGCTCGCCAGCTTCGCCGACCGGCTGGACGGCGTCGGCCACGACGGGCTGGCCGACGCCCTCGGTGCGGCCCCGGATCCCGACCTGGCGCTGCTCGGGCTCGTCCGGGTGCTGGACGCGCTGCCCGACGAAGAGGGCGCTGCCCTGCTCGTCGCGCTCCGCCGCGCAGCAGCGGCCCGCGACCGGCTGGTGGCGGTTCTCGGCGGCTCCGTGGCCCTCGTAGACCATCTCGTCCGCCACCCCGACCACTGGCGGTGCGTGGCGGAAGCGGAGCCACCGACCGCTCGGGGTCTGCGGGAGAGCCTGGTGAGGGCGGTCGCACCGGACCACCGCGGCGACATGACCGCATACGACGCCCTCCGCGTCGCCTACAGACGAGAGCTGCTGGCCATCGCGGCGCTCGACCTCACCGCACCGGACCCGGTCGGATACCTGCCGGCGGCCGCGGAGCAGCTGGCGTGGCTGGCGGAGGCCGCTCTCGAGGCGGGCCTGGCCATTGCCACGGGGGAGTACGGGCCCGGCGCCGCGGACACCCGGCTCGCGATCATCGGCATGGGCAAGACCGGTGGCGGCGAGCTCAACTACGTCTCCGACGTCGACGTCGTCTTCGTGGCCGAACCGGCCCAGGGAGTGACCGAGGACCGTGCGCTCACGGTGGCCACCGCACTGGCCACGGCGACGATGAAGGCGTGCTCGGCGACCACCGGCGAGGGAACGCTGTGGCCGGTGGACGCCGCCCTCCGACCGGAGGGCAGGTCCGGTCCGCTGGTGCGGACGGTCGCGAGCCACAAGACCTACTACGAGCGGTGGGCGAAGACCTGGGAGTTTCAGGCGCTGCTCAAGGCGTGGGTGTCCGCGGGCGACGTCGAGGTGGGTCGGGCCTACAAGGAGGCCATCTCGCCGATGGTGTGGGACGCCGCCGGCCGCGAGAACTTCGTCGAGGACGTCCAGGCGATGCGCCGCCGCGTCGAGCAGCACGTCCCCGTCGCCGAGGCCGACCGGCAGCTCAAGCTCGGTCGCGGCGGCCTCCGCGACGTCGAGTTCGCCGTCCAGCTCCTCCAGCTCGTGCACGGCCGCAGCGACCCGTCGCTGCGGTCGGGGACCACCTTGGAAGGGTTGTCCTCGCTGGCCAAGGGCGGCTACGTCGGGCGCGAGGACGCCATGGCCCTGGGCGAGGCATACCGGCTGCTGCGCACCCTCGAGCACCGCATCCAGCTCTACCGGCTGCGCCGCACGCACCTCATGCCGACGAGCGACGCCGACCTGCGCCGTCTCGGCCGGGCGGTCGGGCTGCGGACCAACCCGGGCAAGGAGGTCGTCGAGCTGCGGGCGGCCCGGTCGCGCGAGGTCCGCCGCATCCACGAGCGGCTGTTCTACCGGCCGTTGCTCAACGCCGCCGCCAAGCTCAGCTCCGCCGACACGTCGCTCTCGCTCGAGGCGGCTCGGGCCCGCCTCGCGGCGCTCGGATTCCGCGACCCGGCCGGCGCGATGCGCCACCTCGCGGCGCTCACGTCCGGCGTCACCCGACGCGCGGCGATCCAGCGCACGCTGCTGCCGGTCATGCTCGGGTGGTTTGCCGACGAGGCTGACCCCGACGCCGGCTTGCTCGCCTTCCGGCGGGTCAGCGAGGAGCTCGGCACCATCCACTGGTACCTCAAGATGCTCCGCGACGAGGGATCCTCGGCCGAGCGGCTGGCCCGCACGCTGGGGCGCAGCCGGTATGCGGCCGACCTGCTGGTCCGCTCCCCGGAGTCGGTGGCCATCCTCGGGGAACCCGGCGGCTTGACGCCGCGGACGCAGGAGCAGCTCCAACTGACCTTCGGCAGCGCGGCCGGCCGCCGCGCGGACGCCGACGCGGCCGTGGCGGCGGTTCTGTCGCTGCGCCGGCACGAGCTGCTGCGCATCGCCATCGCGGACATGTCCCAGGAGACCGACCTTTCCGGGGTCGGTCGAGCGCTGTCCGACCTCGCGGCGGCCACCGTCCACGTCGCGCTCGATATCGCCGTCCGCAAGATCGAGGAACAGGTCGCCGCGCCGCTCGGCACCGTCATGGCCGCCATCGGGATGGGCAGTCTCGGTGGGGCCGAGATGGGGTATGCCTCGGACGCCGACGTCATCTTCGTGCACCGGGCGACGGGAGACGTTTCGGACGACGAGGCTCAGCGCCGGGCGGTCCTCGTCGTCCAGGAGGTCAGGCGGCTGCTCGGCCCCGCGGCGTCCGATCCTCAGCTGACTCTCGACAACGACCTCCGACCCGAGGGCAAGGCCGGACCCCTTGCCCGCAGCCTGTCCGCATACACGACCTACTACGAGCGCTGGGCGGCGACATGGGAGTTCCAGGCGCTGCTGCGCGCCCGCCCGGTCGGCGGCGACCCCGGCCTCGGCCAGGCGTTCATGGACGTCATCGAGCCGGTGCGGTACCCCGCGAACGGCCTCACGGCGGCGCAGGTGCGCGACATCCGGCTGATGAAGGCTCGCGTCGAGGCGGAGCGGCTGCCCCGTGGCGGCGACAAACGCACCCACCTCAAGCTGGGGCTTGGCGGGCTCACCGACGTCGAGTGGACCGTGCAGCTCGTGCAGCTTCAGCACGCGGGCGCCGACCCGGCCCTGCGCATCACGAGCACGATGGAGGGCCTCGACGCGGCGGAAGCGGCCGGGCACCTGTCGTCGTCCGACGCGCGGGACCTGCGGGCGGGATGGATGCTCGCGGCCTCGATGCGGAACGCCTCCGTTCTGTGGCGAGGTCGACCGGTCGAGTCGGTGCCGGCCGACATGCGTGACGCCGACGGGATCGGCCGGATCATCGGGCGGCCTCCGGGAGCCCAGTCAACCCTCGAGGAGGACTACCTCCGGGTGGCCCGCCGCAGCCGGACTGCCACCGACCGCAACTTCTACGAGGCTTCGTGAAAGCTTCCTGAGGATGAGGACTCGCGGCGGATAGGTCGGACCGGTAGCGTCGGCCGGGTGCCGGGGCAAGGGACAAATCAGACGTCGATGCCGCCCCTGTCTCAGGTCTTCGCCGTACGCGGCTACCTCGCGCTTTTCATCGCCGCCAGCCTCTCCACCTGGGGCGACTACATCGCCCGGCTGACCATCGCCGCCGTGGTCTACGAGCGCACGGACTCGCCCCTGGCGACGGCGACCACCTTGGCGGTGAGCCTCGTCCCGTCAATCTTCGGTCGCAGCCTGCTCGGGCCGTTCGCCGACCGCATTCCCTACAAGTACGTCCTCATCGCCTCGCACGTGTCTCGCGCCGTCATGGTGCTCGTGCTCATCTGGGCCGTGACCGTGGAGGCACCGATCCCTGCCCTCCTCGTCGCGCTCTTCCTCCTCGAGACGCTGGGTGGCCCGGCCTCGGCCGCCCAGCTGGTGCTCCTCACCGACCTGTTCACCGACCGCCGGGTGTTCATGCGGGCCATGGGTCTGTCCGCTCTCGCGGAGCAGGCCAACCAGGCGCTCGGCCTCGCCCTCGGTGGAATCGTCGTGGCGGCGCTGGGACCGGCCCGGGGGCTCGCCATCGACTTCGTGACCTTCGTCGTCTCGGCGGTGGTCGTCGCCGTGGTCCTCCGCGCCCATCCGGTGCCCGGCGAACCTCGCCCCGGGCTCGCCGGCTTCTTCGCCGACCTCGGGACCGCGGCTGGCGTCGTCACGCGGAACCGCATCCTCCGCCGCCTCCTGGGGCTGAGCCTGGTCGCCGCGCTGGGCATCTCGGCCCCTGAGGCGGCGGCCCTCCCGTATGCAGGCAGCGCCGGGTTCGGAGGCCTGCTGATGGCCTGCCCCATCGCGGGCGCAGCCGTCGGCGTCGTCGTCGTCAGTCGGTGGGACCCGCACGTGTCGAACGGTCGGATCATCGCGATGGCCGTCGTCATGCCGGTTCCGTTGCTCCTCACCGCATTCCGGCCGCCGATCCTGGTGACGGCACTGCTGTGGTTCGTCGCTGGGACGCTGCAGGCGTTCATGCTGCCGCTACAGTCCACGTTCTCCCTCGTGACACCCGAGGTCCGCCGCGGCGCGGTCTTCGGACTCGCGGGCGCGCTGTCGGTGACCGCGGCGGGTGTCTGCTACATCTTCGCGGGCTGGCTCTCCGAGGTGACGAACCCCGCGGCGGCGGTGACCATGTGCGCGGTGATCTGTCTCGGTGCGACCGTGCTGCTCGCGGCTCGCTGGCCGGCCCGCGAGCTCGACACCGCGGTTGCGCGCGCGTACGCGTCCTAGTGGCTCGCCGGGGTTTTGCCCCAGTGTCGACGGGGAACCGATCCGCATGCGGGTCGTTTGACACGTAGGGCCACGACCTCGATCGCCACACCCCGACAAGGAGTGAACATGGGATTCCTCGACAAGCTGCTCGGCCGGGAGACCCCGCAGCAGCAGTACCAGCAGGGCTACCCGCAGCAGGGCTACTCGCAGGGACAGCAGGGGTATGCGCCGGCACCGGGCCAGGGGCACGGACCCCAGGACTCGACGACCGGCGCCACGGCGCAGGACCGTGCGGCCATCGCTCGGTACCGGTACCTCCTGCGCACCGCCCCCCCAGAGCAGATCGAGGAGGCGCACGCCCAGGCGTTCGCCCAGCTGACGCCGACGCAGCGCCAGCAGGTACTGCAGGAGATGACCCAGACGCTGCCCGCCTCGGAACGGCCGCAGTCCGACGACCCGCGCCAGATGGCCCGCGCGGCCACGCGGGCAGAGATGCAGCAGCCCGGTTACCTCCAGCGCACCTTCGGAGGGCGCGGCTACGGCATGGGCGGCGGTATGGGGGGCGGCATGATGGGCGCACTCGGCGGCTCGCTTCTCGGCACCATCGCGGGTGTCGTCATCGGCACAGCGGTAGCGGACGCCATGCTGGGCGGCTTCGAGGGGTCGCCGGAGCAGCAGGACTTCGCGGCCGGCGGCGACGGCTCGGGTGAGGCGTCCGGTGACACCTCTGGTGACGCGGGCGGCGACGCATCCGGTGGTGACGCCGGAGGCGGCGATGCCGGCACGGGCGACGCGGGCGCTACCGACGCCGGCGGATACGACACCGGTGGGGACACCGGGTGGGGCGGCGACTCCGGGTTCGGAGACTTCGGTGGAGG
>DATLPT010000191.1:0-10182 GCA_035535635.1 Lapillicoccus sp.
CATCGACGTGTTCATGTCGGCCAGCCGGATGCCGGCGAACAGGGCGCGCAGGTCGCCGACGTGGCTCACCGGCACGCCGACCTTGCCCACCTCGCCGCGGGCGAGCGGATGGTCCGGGTCGTAGCCCGTCTGCGTCGGGAGGTCGAAGGCGACGGACAGGCCGGTCTGGCCCTTGGCGAGGTTGGTCCGGTACAGCGCATTGCTGGCCGCGGCGCTGGAGTGACCCGCGTAGGTGCGCATCACCCACGGCCGGTCGCGCCGCCGTTCGGCACGCGCGGAGGCGGCGTCGTCCGGCATACCGCAGGACGCTACCGGCGGGTATCGCCGGTGCGGCAGGTCCTCAGGCGGTGAGAGGCGCCACAGTAGAGGGCGGCACGGCAGGGGTCGGCACCGGCAGGTGAAGCACCCGGTGGAGGCGGGCCGCCCGCAGCAGCCGACCGGTGCGCGGCGTGATGCTGGCCAGGACCAGTCGCCGGCTCGAGCGGCGCGCTCGGCGGTGCGACTCGACGAGCACCCCCAAACCCGTGGCGTCGCCGATCTCGACATCCCCCAGATGGAGGTAGAGGTCGCCCGTGCCGTGGTCGATCGCGGCGTGGAGTGCGAGCCGCAGGTCCGCCGCCGAGCGGACGTCGATGCGCCCCTCAATGACGACCTCTTGCCCTCGGGCGGAGTCGACGACATGAACCGCGGCGGTCGCGGTCGGCTGACGTGCCATTGGTCCCCCTCGTGGGCCCCCTGCCCCTCGTGGGCCCTATTGACTCATGCGCAGGAACGAGCGCGCACCAGTACGGCGGTAACGATCCGGATTTCTTGGAAGGGAGCGCAGCCTCGGTCGTCGTGATACGTGGTGGAGTGTCGTCGGCCCGTGGGTCGATGACTCGTCAAACGGTACGGGCGCCGAGCCCTCCTTATGGCAGGCAGATGCACCGATAAGCGCAGGATTGGGTAAAAACTTGGCAAAGCGTGGTCAAGCTACCCATCCGGCAGGAAACGCCCAGGATCAGGGGTAGAGGTCGTCGTCGGGCTCTCGGATCACGTCCGCGCCGAGCCGTTGCAGCTGCAGTTCGAACCGGTCGTACCCGCGGTCGACGTGGTGCGCCCCGCTGACGGAGGTCACGCCGTCGGCGACCAGTCCGGCGACGACCAGCGCCGCGCCCGCCCGGATGTCGCTGGCCTCCACCGGCGCACCCGAGAGCAGCGGCACGCCGTGGACCATGACGTGATGGCCGTCGATCCGGGCGTCGGCCCCGAGCCGGGCCAGCTCCTGCACGGTGCGGAACCGCGCCTCGAAGAGGTTCTCGGTGACCATGGCACTGCCGTCGGCCACGGCGTTGTAGGTCAAGGCGAACGGCTGCAGGTCGGTCGGGAAACCCGGGTATGGAAGCGTGGCGACGTCCACGGAGCGAGGCCGCCCCTGCGGACCCACCACCCTGAACCCGTCCGCCGTCGAGGACACCGCCGCACCCGCCGCGGCCAATAGGTCCAGTGAGATCTCCAGGTGCTCGGGGCGACCGCCGACGACCTCGACGTCGCCGCGGGTGGTGGCCGCCGCGAACGCCCAGCTTCCCGCCGCGATGCGGTCGGGCACGACCTGATGCTCGGTGGGACGCAGCGCGTCGACGCCGTCGATGTCGATGGTCGAGGTGCCAGCGCCGGAGACCTGCGCGCCCATGGAGACCAGGAAGTCCGCGATGTCGGTGATCTCGGGCTCGCGGGCGGCGTTCTCGATGCGGGTATGCCCCGTGGCCAGCACCGACGCCATGAGCACGTTCTCGGTCGCCCCGACACTGGGAAACTCGAGACGGATGTCGGCGCCCTGCAGGCCCTGCGGCGCCGCGGCGATGAGGTACCCGTGCGCCACGTGGACCTTGGCGCCCAGTGCCTCGAGGCCCTCGGCGTGCAGGTCGAGGCCGCGCGAGCCGATGGCGTCACCGCCCGGAACCGCGACGTCCGCCTCGCCAACCCGGGCGATGAGCGGTCCGAGGACACAGATGGAGGCGCGCAGTGCGCGCACGAGCTCGTAGTCGGCCCGGTGCCCGATGCGCTCCGGTACGTCGATCTC
The DNA here is from genome assembly GCA_035535635.1 of Lapillicoccus sp. Taxonomy (GTDB): domain Bacteria; phylum Actinomycetota; class Actinomycetes; order Actinomycetales; family Dermatophilaceae; genus Lapillicoccus. Next base: position 2,063 of record DATLPT010000191.1, read on the forward strand.
GACGACCCCCTCGTGAGCGCGCCAGTCCACCTCGCACCCGAGCCGCCGGAGCAGCTCGGCCATGATCGTGACGTCGACGATGTTCGGGACGTTGGTCAGCCGGGTGCGGCCGACCGCCAGGAGCGCCGCCGCCATGAGCTTGAGTGCGCTGTTCTTGGCCCCGACGACGGACACCCGTCCCCGGAGGCTGGCACCACCGAGCACCCGGAACCGTTCCCGCACCCGCCAACCGTAGCGACCCGGTCCGGCGGCAGATCGTCGTCCGGATGGCACGCTTGACCCATGGTCAACCTCACGCGCATCTACACGCGTACCGGAGACGACGGCACGACGTCCCTCGGCGACTTCAGCCGGACCTCCAAGAACGACCCCCGGCTGGTCGCCTACGCCGACACCAACGAGGCCAACGCTCAGATCGGAGTCGCGCTCGCGGCCGGCGACCTGGGCGACGAGGTGACGAGCACGCTGATCCGAGTGCAGAACGAGCTCTTCGACGTCGGCGCCGACCTGTGCAACCCGCTCCAGACGTCGTATCAGTACGCGCCGCTCCGCGTCGCGGAGCCGTGGATCGACGACCTCGAGGCCGACTGCGACCGCTATCTCGAGCGGGTCGAGCCACTACGGTCGTTCATCCTGCCCGGCGGGACCGTCGGCGCCGCTCACCTCCACGTCGCCACGACCGTGGTGCGGCGCGCAGAGCGCAGCGCGTGGGCCGCCATCGCCGCCCACGGCGACCAGCCCGGCGAGGGAAAGGGCGTTGGTGGGGTCAACCCGCTGACGGCGACCTATCTCAACCGGCTCTCCGACCTGCTGTTCATCCTCGCCCGGGTGGCCAACGTCGAACGCGGAGGCGACGTGCTGTGGCAACCGGGCGGCGGACGGGTGGAGAAGCCGGAGCGAACGGGCCGCCGCTAGTCCGTCCCCGCGAAGTGTCGGAGCGGAGCGGAGAATGTCGTCGGGCGGTGACCTAAGCGACACTGGCGGCCGAGCCGGGCGGCGCCGCCTCGGCCCAGGACCGCAGCGCCGTGTAAGCGCCCGGCGTGAGCGCGAGCTCGAATCGCCGGCCATGTTCACTGCACGGCACCGGAACCGCATCAGGCATGAAGTCGATGAGGTCGGACCGGCGCCGTGGCCGCGGCGCCTCGAGGTCGACGCCCACGCGGTCCCATCCGCGTTGCGGTCGCGCGGAGAGCCCGAGCAGGCTGAACCACTCGAGCCGGGTGTTGTCCAGCCGCAGATGGCCCAGGCGCCAGCGATTCCGGCGGTTGGCTCGCCAGCCGCATGGGACGAAGAGGATGGCCCCGCGCGAGATCACCCGACGGCGCGCATACGTTGCGACGATGAACGCGAAGAGGAGGACGAGCAGCACTCCGAGCGCGATCTCGGCGGAGAGGAGTGCGGTCGGCATCAGGCGCTGCGGTGATGCTCGAGCCGGTCAGCTCTGACCGGATGTCTCTACCGACTCGGCCACGATCGTGACCCGGTCGTGCTCGACGGAGAGGAAGCCGCTGTCGATGGTTGCCGTCTGGTCACCGCCCTCGCCGTGGATGACGACGTCGCCCGAGACGAGTACGCCGAGCAGCGGAGTGTGGCCGGGCAGGATGCCGAGCTCGCCGTCCATCGACCGCGCGCGCACCATGCTGGCCTCTCCGGTCCAGACCCGGCGGTCGGCCGCGACGAGTTCGACCTGCAGTGGGCTCACGAGATCCTCCGGTTCGGGTGGGGGCTGCTACCGGCGTGATGCGCGCAGTCTAACCGTCATCCGGCGTCGCATCGGGCACCGCGCCCACCGGCACGCCCCCGTATGTGTCGACGACCCGGTCGACGACGAAGCGCACGTTCTCGTCGCGGACGGCCGGGGGTATGCGTGGCAGATATTCTTCCCAGAGCGGGAGAAACGACCCCAGCAGCTGCGGGACGCGGGCGGGGCGACCCATCACCCACCAGTGCAGGTGCGCCGATCCGTCGCCCCAACGACAGACGTGCGCCCGGCCGACGCTCGGCAGCGCCTCGACGGCGGCAGCCACGACCACGAGGAGTCGGCCCATCTCAGCGGCGCGCTCCTCGGGCAGGTCGACGAGGTCCGCGTGCCGTCGGGGTTCGAGAAACAGCGTGACGGGGATGCCGGATTCCCGGGAAGCGCCGAGGACCCAGTGAGCGTCGCGCCAGACAATCTTCGCCTGGCCGTGATCCAAATTGGCATCGACGCGACGACACCAGCAATCGGCAACGTCCTCAGCGGATCGGGGTCGTTCGGAGTCGAGGAGCGGACCGATCGGCCGGAGTCGCCAGGAGGAGCTGTCGAGCGGGAAGGTCTCCCAGTCCTCCACGCCACGGCGAAAGGCGAGCCGGCCCTCGTCGTCTGCGGCGGCGGCGATCCGCGCGTAGAACTCCTCAGCGCTCTCTGGCATACCCGCCCGTTTCCGCACCGGACTCAGTCCCGACCACCGGGTCTGAGTCCGGTCGCGAGGTGCTACAGGTTCTTCTGGATCTCCGCCCACTGGCGCTCGACGTCGTCGAGACCACCGCACATGAAGAACGCCTGCTCGGCGACGTGGTCGTACTCGCCGTCGGCGATCTTGCTGAAGGCCTCGATGTTCTCGTCCAGCGGCACCGTCGACCCCTCGATGCCGGTGAACTGCTTGGCCACGTAGGTGTTCTGCGACAGGAACCGCTGGATGCGACGGGCCCGGTTGACGAGGATCTTGTCCTCCTCGGAGAGCTCGTCGATGCCGAGTATGGCGATGATGTCCTGCAGCTCCTTGTTGCGCTGGAGGACCTGCTTGATCCGCACGGCGGTGTCGTAGTGCGCCTGCGAGATGTAGCGCGGGTCGAGGATCCGCGAGGTCGACGCCAGGGGGTCCACGGCCGGATAGATGCCGAGCGACGCGATCTCGCGCGAGAGCTCGGTCGTGGCGTCGAGGTGCGCGAACGTCGTCGCCGGCGCCGGGTCGGTGTAGTCGTCCGCGGGCACGTAGATCGCCTGCATCGAGGTGATCGAGTGGCCACGGGTCGAGGTGATCCGCTCCTGGAGCACACCCATCTCGTCCGCCAACGTGGGCTGGTACCCCACCGCCGACGGCATCCGGCCGAGCAGCGTCGACACCTCGGAACCCGCCTGGGTGAACCGGAAGATGTTGTCGATGAACAGGAGGACGTCCTGGCCCTGAACATCCCGGAAGTACTCCGCCATCGTCAGCGCCGAGAGGGCCACCCGCAGGCGGGTCCCCGGCGGCTCGTCCATCTGGCCGAAGACGAGGGCTGTCTGGCCGAGCACGCCGGCCTCGTCCATCTCGGCGATGAGGTCGTTGCCCTCACGGGTGCGCTCCCCCACCCCGGCGAACACGGACACACCACCGTGGTCGCGCGCCACCCGGGCGATCATCTCCTGGATGAGCACGGTCTTGCCCACACCGGCGCCGCCGAACAGGCCGATCTTCCCGCCCTGGACGTAGGGCGTCAGCAGGTCGATAACCTTGATGCCCGTCTCGAACATCTGGGTCTTCGACTCCAGCTGGTCGAAGTCCGGCGCCTGACGGTGGATGCCCCAGCGCTCCTTGACCTCCAGGGTTTCGCCCTCCTCGAGGTTGAGGACGTCGCCGGTGGTGTTGAAGACCTTGCCGAGCGTGACGTCGCCGACCGGCACGGTGATCGGCCCGCCGCTGTCCTCGACGGCGGCGCCGCGAACGAGTCCGTCGGTGGGCTGCAGCGAGATGGCGCGGACCATGTTGTCGCCGATGTGCTGGGCGACCTCGAGGTTGATCTGCTTGACTTCGCCGCCGAGCTCGACCTCGGTCCTCAGCAGGTTGTACTGGCCGGGGATCCCGTCCGGAGGGAACTCGATGTCGACGACCGGACCGGTGATCCGGGCGACCCGACCGTTGGGGCCGCCACGCTGCTCCTGGACCTCGTCGAGAGCGGTGAGAGTCATGGTGATTCCTTTACTTCGCAGACGCCAGCGCGTCGGCACCGCCGACGATCTCGCTGATCTCTTGGGTGATCTCAGCCTGGCGGGCCTGGTTGGCCAGCCGGGTGTACGTCTTGATGAGGGCGTCGGCATTGTCGGTGGCCGACTTCATGGCCCGCTGCTGGGCGGCCAGCTGCGACGCGGCGGCGCCGAGCAGACAGGTCCAGATGCGGGCGGTGACGTAGTTGGGTAGGACCGCGTCGAGCACCTGGGCGATGCTCGGCTCGAACTCGTAGAGCGGCAGCACCTCGTGCTGATCGGGGGTGTCCTCCTCGTCGTCGTCGACGATCTCGATCGGCAGCAAGCGCAGCGCACGCGGCTCCTGGACCACCATCGAGTTGAACCGCGTGTAGACGACGTGGACCTCCTCGGTCCCGCCCTCGTCGTAGTCGGTGAGGAAGTCCTTGACGATCCGCGCGGCGATCTCCTTGGCCGCCTCGTGCGTCGGCTGGTCGGAGAAACCGCCCCACTCCGCGGCATACTGCCGCCGGCGGAACTTGTAGAAGTTGATGGCCCGATTGCCGACGAGGTAGACGATGACCTCCTTGTCGTCCTCCCGGAGCTTGCGGATGAGCTGTTCGCTCTCCTTGAGCACCGAGGAGTTGTAGGCCCCAGAGAGGCCACGGTCGCCGGCGATGATGACGACGCCGGCACGGCGCACTTTCTCGCGCTCGGTCGTAAGAGGGTGGTCCTCGTTTGAGTAGGTCGCAAGCGCCGACAGCGCGCGGGTGAGGGCGTGCGTGTACGGCGCCGACGCGGCCACCCGCTGACGGGCCTTGACCACCCGCGACGCGGCGATGAGCTCCATCGCGCGGGTGATCTTCTTGGTCGCCTGGACGGACCGGACGCGCTGACGGTAGACCCGCATCTGCGCTCCCATGTCGCCTCCCTCTCAGCCTGTATGCGCGTCAGCGGCGCTGCCGCTTGATCTGCTCCTGGTCGACCGAGTCCGCGTCGAGGTCCTCGGCCTCCGCCTCGGTGCCGACGTCGGTGCGCCGGTCGTCCACCGGCTCCTCGGACGCGAACTCCTTGCCGAACTCCTCGACCGCCTTGTCCAGCGTCGACCGGGCGTCGTCGTCGAGCTTGCCGGTCTCCCGGATGCCGTCGAGAACGCCCTGGTACTTGTGGTGGAGGAATCCGAGGAAGTCTCCCTCCCAGGTCCGCACGTCCTCGACCTTGATCCGGTCGAGCTTGCCGGTCGTGCCGGCCCAGACGCTGACCACCTGCTCCTCGACCGGGAACGGGTTGCTCTGCCTCTGCTTGAGCAGCTCGACGAGCCGCGCCCCGCGGGCCAGCTGCGCCCGAGACGCCGGGTCGAGGTCCGAGGCGAACATCGCGAATGCCTCCATGGCGCGGAACTGCGCGAGGTCGAGCTTGAGCCGGCCGGCGACGTCCTTCATCGCCTTGATCTGCGCGTTGCCGCCTACCCGGGAGACCGAGACACCCACGTCGATGGCGGGGCGCACGTTGGCGTTGAAGAGGTCCGACTGGAGGTAGATCTGGCCGTCGGTGATGGAGATGACGTTGGTCGGGATGTAGGCCGAGACGTCGCCCGCCTTGGTCTCGATGATCGGCAGACCGGTCATCGAGCCCGCGCCGAGATCGTCGGAGAGCTTGGCGCAGCGCTCCAGGAGCCGGCTGTGCAGGTAGAAGACGTCACCGGGGTAGGCCTCGCGACCCGGTGGGCGGCGCAGCAGCAGCGACACGGCCCGGTACGCCTCGGCCTGCTTGCTGAGGTCGTCGAACACGATGAGGACGTGCATGCCCTGGTACATCCAGTGCTGGCCGATGGCCGAGCCGGTGTAGGGGGCTAGGTACTTGAACCCGGCGGCGTCGGAGGCCGGCGCCGCGACGATCGCGGTGTACTCCATCGCGCCGGCTTCCTCCAGGGTGCCCCGGATGCCCGCGATGGTGGAGCCCTTCTGCCCGATCGCCACGTAGATGCAGCGCACCTGCTGCTTGGGGTCGCCGGACTCCCAGTTGCGCTTCTGGTTGATGATCGTGTCGACCGCGATCTGGGACTTGCCGGTCTGCCGGTCGCCGATGATGAGCTGGCGCTGACCCCGTCCGATCGGGGTCATCGCGTCGACCGCCTTGAGGCCGGTCTGGAGCGGTTCGTGTACCGACTGGCGCTGCACCACGGTCGGCGCCTGCAGCTCCAGCGCGCGACGGGTCTCCGGCTCGATCGGGCCCATCCCGTCGATCGGGTTGCCGAGCGGGTTGATGACCCGGCCGAGGAACCCGTCGCCGACGGGGACCGAGAGGACCTCACCGGTTCGCTTGACCTCCTGGCCCTCCTCGATGCCGCTGAAGTCGCCCAGCACGACCACACCGATGTCGGCGACGTCGAGGTTCAGGGCGATGCCCAGGGTGCCGTCCGCGAACTGGAGCAGCTCGTTCGTCATGGCCGAGGGGAGGCCTTCGACGTGGGCGATCCCGTCACCGGCGTCGATCACCCGACCGACCTCCTCGCGGGAGGCCGCATCCGGCTCGTAGGACTGGACGAACGAGTCCAGCGCGTCCCGGATCTCCTCCGGACGGATCGAAAGCTCCGTCATGGTGTCTCTCCTGTCGTCGGCTGCTGCCGAGGTCCTGTCGTTATGTGTCTGCGTGGCTGGGCGGGTCAGGTCAGGCGGTGACGTCAGGCGCCGAGGTGGCGCTTCGCGGCGTCGAGGCGGCGCAGGATCGTGCCGTCCACCACATCGTCGCCGATCTGGACGCGAATGCCACCGATGACCGCGGGGTCGACGACGACGTTGAGGTGCACGCGCTTGCCGTCGTAGAGGTTGGACAAGGCCGCGGCGAGACGTCGGCGCTGCTCCTCGTCGAGGTCTACCGCCGTGGTGACCGTCGCCGCGAGCTGGTCGCGCCGCGTTGCTGCGATGCCGAGGTAGCTCTCGAGCACCCGGTCGAACCGCCGTCCCCGCGGTGACCGAACCGCCTGCCGAACGAGCCGCAGAGTCTCCGGGCTCGCCTTGTCCTCGAGCAGTGACGAAACGAGGCGCTCCTTCCCCTCGGCGGAGGCACGGCGGTCGGTGAGGGCGTCGCGCAGGCCCGGGTTGCCTGCGACGATCCGCTCGAACCGGAAGAGCTCATCCTCCATCTGGTCGGCCCGGCCGTCGCGCTCCGCGCCGGCGACCACCGACGCGACCGCGAGCGACTCCAGCGTGTCCGTGAGGTCGCGATCCCCGGACCACCGCTCCGCCGCGGCCACCTTGACGAGGTCGAGCGCGTCGTCGCCGATCTTTCCGTGGAAGAGCCGCTCGACCAGGGCCGCCTTGGCCTCACCGGGTCGCGACGGGTCGGCGACCGCGCGTCGCAAGGAGATCGTCCCGTCGATGGCCGACGTCACCGCGAAGAGGTCCTCGCCCAGCTGCTGACGGTCCACCTCTCTGCCTAGCACCCGGTCGACCGCTCGTCCGACGACGCCGGTCACCCCGCCGGCGTCGGCAGCCGTGCCGGCGTCCAGCTTGGCCGCGAAGGCATCCTCCACAGCCGCGGCCGAGGTGCGCGACGAACCGCGCATCAGGTGTCCTGGGGGCCGGAGCCCGTAGCACCGGAGCCGCTCGAGCTGCTCGAGCCGGTCGGGCTGGTCGAGGCCGCCTCGGCGTCACCGACCGACTCCGGTCCCGCGGTGCTGGACCGCTCCGGGGCGAGGGTGCCCGACTCGAGCTCGGCGAGGAACCGCTCGACGATGCCGCGCTGGCGCGTCTCGTCCTCGAGCGACTCGCCGACGATGCGGCTGGCCAGGTCGGTCGAGAGCCGGCCCACCTCGCCGCGCAGCTGAGTGATCGCGTGCTGGCGCTCGGCCTCGATCTGCTTGTGCGCACTGTCGCTGATGCGGGCCGCCTCCTGGTTGGCCTTGTCGCGCAGCTCCGCGATGATCTGGGTACCCTGCGCCTTGGCGTCCTCGCGGATGCGCGTCGCCTCCTCACGCGCCTCCTGGAGCTGGGCGTTGTACTGCTCGAGCGCCGCCTGGGCCGCCGCCTGCGCTTCCTCAGCCTTGGAGATGCCTCCCTCGATCGCGGCAGTGCGGTCGGCGTAGATCTTCTCGAGCCGGGGCATGATGGTGCGCCGCACGACGACGTAGATGATCGCCAACACGGCGAGCCCGAAGAAGAACTCCAGCGGGTGCGGGACGATCGGGGCTGCC